>NZ_JH556659.1:1169391-1346730 GCF_000179595.2 Acetivibrio cellulolyticus CD2
CAAGAGGATCACCATAGACAGAAGTAGATTCAAGACCAATAGTGATTGAGTCAAAGTTGTTTTTTTTCAGCGAGTTGTGTAACTTTTTTAGAGAGAGTATTTGCACCTGGAACTGAGTTTAAAACAACAAATTTAGCAAGACTGGTTCCATCAGGATGGAGGATACGGACTTTATTGTCTTTGAGACTAACATCAATACCCACCAACAATGAATTTGACAATGAAATCACCACCTTTCTGATTAAAAATTTTGAGCTATTGAACTTAACTAATGCCCGTGGTACCTGACGCATCAACATCCTCGCAATTAGAATACACCTCTTGAATCTCTATGCACGACTCCTTGAACTGCCATACAGGAGAGAGATAAAAAGAGAAAAACACCCAGCGGTTTAAAGCTAACATCAGGCCAGGGGAACTGACTTTAACAGAAGCGACATAAAAATGCCCTACAGGAGTTGAACAGAACCATCCTCAATAGCCACTATTATTGTTACACGAGCATTAGTTAAGTTCAATAGCTAACAAAAATCAAATTATCAAGGAGCATTAGCTTTGAGTCAGTGCTAGAGTACAAAAAACTTTTTCAAGAATCCAGTTGACAACGAGCCTCCCCCATATGATTAGGCAGCCGAAGAGGCAGCCACCCTATCCCCAAAGGAGGTCTTTGGAGAAGGAGTAAAGGGGATATGGCGGCTGCAGCCTTAGCAGGCTATCATATGGGCCCCACTCATTGTAAACCGCACTTAAAAAACTTTTTTGCACCCCAGCTACATTGCCTCAAAGAGTTTTCGTAAAGAAAACTCCCAGTTGATTTATGGTAAATGAACAAGGAAATGTAAGGGGTTCAACTGGAAAATCTAAGACTTAAACCTTACAAAATATATTATACGAGGAGTGAATAGTATGCAATTAAAGGGGAAAACTGCAATTATAACAGGTTCAAGCAGAGGGATTGGAAAAGCAATTGCCAGAAAGCTCGGACAAATGGGAGCCAACATAGTATTAAACGGTACTACAGCTTCGGATGCTCTTAATAAAACTTTTGAGGAATTTAGAGCTGCAGGGATAAATGTAGTTGTGTCAATTGGTGATGCAAGAGATATTGAGTATGTCCAGGCAATGGTTAACACTGCTGTAGATACTTTTGGAAGTGTGGATATACTTGTAAATAATGCTGGAATAACAAGAGATAAGCTAATAATAAAAATGTCAGAGAGTGATTGGGACGATGTTTTAGATATTAACCTAAAAGGTGCGTTCCTTTGTACAAAGGCTGTTTCAAAAATTATGATGAAACAGAGAAGTGGTAAGATTATAAATGTTACGTCTGTGATCGGTGAAATAGGAAATCCAAGCCAGACAAACTATGCAGCTTCAAAAGCTGGATTAATTGGCCTTACCAAAGCGACAGCCAAAGAGCTTGCTATAAGGGGAATTAATTGTAATGCGGTAGCTCCTGGACTTATTGCTACTGAAATGACAGAGGTATTGCCTGAAAATGTGAAGGAGAATTATTTAAATAGCATTCCGCAAAAAAGGTATGGGACGCCTGAAGATGTGGCTAATGTTGTTGGTTTTCTCGTTTCAGAAGAAGCAAATTATATAACTGGTCAAGTAATAAATATTGACGGCGGTTTAGTTATGTAATAATATCTTATTGTAACACTATGTGGTCTTACATTATAGTTTTACATTTGAAGTTTATATTTACCAAATAACCCCCTGTGGAAGGAGGTGAACAATAGTGTTCGAAAAAGTCAAAAAAATTATAGTAGAGCAGTTAGGTGTTGAAGAAGATGAAATCGCAATGGAATCTTCCTTCATAGATGATTTAGGCGCAGACTCACTTGATATTGTTGAGTTGATTATGGCACTGGAAGAGGAATTTGACCTCGAAATACCAGACAGTGAGGCTGAAAAAATTTCAACAGTTGGAGATATTGTTGATTACATTAAAAATAACTCATAAAAAAAGTCCCTTAAAAGGGACTTTTTTTATCCTTATTTTAGGATTTGAGGAGCAAATGGCCTAAAAACAATGGGAATCAAGCTTTGCGAGGTTTTTATTGTAATCTTTAAGATGAGCTTTTAGAATTATCTATTAAAAAAATAATGGCAGAAGCGTTTAAATACATAAATTTAAATTGTCAAATTAAATGGGAGGTTGGAATATGAAAAGACGTGTAGTTATTACTGGAATGGGAGTAGTTTCTGCATTGGGAATGGGTGCTGATAACTTCTGGAATTCAATAAAAGAAGGAAAAAACGGTATTAGTGCGGTTACAAGAATTGATGTGTCAAATATGAATTGTAAAGTTGCAGCAGAAATAAAAGATTTTGACCCTTCTCAGTTTATCGATAAAAAAGAAGCAAAGAGGATGGATAGATATTCACAATTTGCTCTTTCGGCTGCTAAAATGGCTGTTGATAACTCTGGAATTGATCTGGAGAAAGTTAATAAATACAGGTTTGGAGTTGTTGTTGGTTCAGGGATTGGCGGAATAGAGACCTTTGAAGATCAGCACAGTGTTTTTCTTCAAAAGGGTCCAGGAAGAGTAAGTCCGTTTTTTATACCTATGTTGATTTCAAACATGGGTGCAGGCCTTATTGCTATACAATTTGGTGCCAAGGGTTTCAATGAATGCGTAGTTACTGCTTGTGCAACATCAACAAATGCTGTCGGAGATGCTTTTAAAGTAATCCAGCGTGGGGATGCAGACATTATGATTACAGGTGGTGCTGAAGCAAGTATTACTTCAATGGCGTTTTCCGGATTTTGTTCAATGAAAGCTATGTCCACATCAGAAGATCCTTCTATGGCAAGCAGACCATTTGATGCTGAAAGAAATGGATTTGTTATGGGAGAAGGCGCAGGTATCCTCATTTTGGAGGAACTCGATCATGCACTGGCAAGGGGAGCGAATATAATAGCTGAAGTTGTTGGTTACGGCTGTACTAATGATGCCCATCATATAACAGCTCCTGCACCGGAAGGTGAAGGTGGAGCAAGATGTATGAAGATGGCTATTGACGATGCAGGAGTACGACCTGAAGAGGTAGGCTATATAAATGCTCATGGTACTTCAACTGAATACAATGATAAATTTGAAACTGCGGCAATAAAGACTGTATTTGGCGAACATGCAAAGAAACTTGCTGTAAGCTCAACTAAGTCTATGACAGGACACCTTCTTGGAGCTGCTGGAGCAGTTGAAGCAATTATAACAGCTCTCTCATTGAAAGAAGGATATTTGCCTGCTACAATCAATTATAAGACTCCTGACCCTGAATGTGATTTGGATTATGTTCCTAACCAAGGCAGGAAATCGGAAATTAAGTATGCCTTATCAAATTCATTGGGATTTGGTGGACACAATGCAACCATTGTTCTAAAAAAATATCAGGATTGATTTTCATAACTATCAGGTTTATAATTGCAGGGGGCGGATACTATCCGTTCCCTGTAAAATTTTTTTGATAAATTATTTAAGTTATGTCTGGATACCATAGTATATATTTTTATATTTCCTAAATGTATAGTATAGTGTCCGGAAGATTGGAGTTGCAATGGTGAATAGAGATTCCTTAATGCATAATATAGAGAGTTTTGAAAAGATAATAAAATATGAATTTAAAGATAAGGATAACTTGGTCTTAGCTTTGACACACAGTTCTTATGCAAATGAATATAAAAGCGAAAAGTTGATTAGCAATGAGCGTTTGGAGTTTTTGGGAGACTCTGTGCTAAGTGTAGTTATAAGTGAAAATATTTATAAGAATTACTCTCACCTCTCTGAAGGAGAAATGACTAAATTTAGGGCAAATGTTGTTTGTGAAGCTTCGTTGGAAAACTGTGCAAATAACTTAAGTATTGGTCAATATCTTCTACTTGGCAAGGGAGAGGAAATTACAGGAGGAAGAACAAGGACATCTATACTTTCAGATGCGATGGAAGCATTAATTGGGGCAATTTATCTTGACGGTGGTTTGGAAAGTGCGAAAAGCTTTGTTTTAAGCCAGATGGAAAAGTTTATAGATGATTCAATTAAAGGCGAAATATTTATGGATTATAAAACACAGCTTCAAGAGATTATTCAGAAAAATAACGATCAAAAAGTTACCTATGAGATTATTGATGAAAAAGGTCCGGATCACAGTAAAATATTTGTTTCCCAGGTTAAACTTGATGATAAAGTTATTGGTGTTGGAGAAGGTCGTACAAAGAAAGAAGCTGAGCAGATGGCAGCAAAGACTTCTCTGAAAAAAATAACATGATTATTGATGTGCTTTATAGTGTGGGAGGAATGATAATTTGAAGCATGTTGTTATACCAGTTTTCATACCACATAAAGGTTGTCCTTTCGATTGCATATTTTGTAATCAGAAGAATATCAGCGGTCAAAAGGAAGAGGTTACTGAAAGCTCAATGCGTTCTGTTATTGAGTCGCATTTGGATACGATTGGTAATGATGCTTTTGTAGAGATAGCTTTTTTTGGAGGAAGTTTTACCGGTATCGCCAGAGAAGAGCAGATTAAATTTCTGGAGATAGCCAACGAGTATATAGATAAAGGATATGTCAGGAGTATAAGGATATCAACAAGGCCCGATTATATTAATGAGGAGATATTAGATTATTTAAAGCTTTACAAAGTATCAACAATTGAGCTTGGAGTCCAAAGCCTTGATAGTGAAGTGCTTGAAAAAAGTACTAGAGGACATAGTGTTGATGATGTTATAAAGGCATCAAAGAGTATTAAAGAAAACGGTTTTGTACTTGGAATTCAGACAATGATAGGTCTGCCCGGTGATGATTTTGAAAAAGCGGTTAAAACGGCTAAAAAGGTAGTAGAGCTAGCACCGCAAATAGTAAGAATATATCCGACTCTGGTAATAAAAGAAACCTATTTAGAGAAAGCTTACAAAATTGGGCAATATGCACCGCTGAATCTTGAGGATGCTGTTGAGTTATGTGCAAGGCTGATGGACGTATATGAGCGTAATAAGATAAATGTTATAAGAGTTGGATTGCAGCCAACTGATAGTATTTGTGACGGAGGAGATGTAGTAGCTGGACCTTTTCATCCTGCATTCAGACAGCTTGTTGATTCTAGGCGTGCTCTAAACGGTATTGAAAGCATTATTGTTAGAAATAAGCTTGGTGACAAGAAAAGTCTGACAATATTAGCCGATAAGGTTGATATATCAAATATTATAGGTCAGAAGAAGTTTAATATCAAATATCTTAAAGAGAAGTATGGATATATGGAAATAAAGGTTTATCCACAGGGACATGTATGTGAACTTTATGATGTAAAATATTAATTTTGTGATATTGTGGGTTGTTTTGGAATGGTATAAAATAATAATAAGATTATATGTTAGAGATATAAATGACCATAGAATGGTTAACATAATTAGAGATAGAATTGTTATAATTTTAGAATTATATAATTTTCATAATTTATGGAGGAGGAAAAGTGTATGGAGGTATTAAAGGTATCAGCTCAATCGCAGCCAAAAATGGTAGCAGGGGCCTTAGCAGCAATCTTAAGGGGCAAATCAAATGCAGAAATTCAAGCAGTAGGAGCCGCAGCAGTGAATCAAGCAATTAAAGCAATTGCAATTACTAGAGGGTTTGTAGCACCAAATGGAATTGACATTATAACAGTTCCAGCTTTTTCATCTATTACTATTGACGGTGAAGAAAGGACGGCAATTAAGTTCCTTGTAGAGCCTAGATAGAATCAAAGTAAAGTGTAATTTGAAGCTGTTCTTAATTAAGAACAGCTTTTTTATGTTTAAGAAATTATGGTGGCTTTATATTTTTTTCATGTATGATATTCGCTTTTTGTGAAATATAAGGTATAGTATAGAGTTATTGATGACCAGACTCCACCTACTGTTTCGAGTCAGTTAAAGATATGAAAGAAAACGAAATGTCAGTAATTAGTATTGGCACTACCAGTTTTTTGTTTTGATGATAAGTATAGGATACAATATATGGGAGGAGTTATTGATGAACAAGCCAATTATTGGAGTACCAATTGGAGATCCGGCAGGAATTGGTCCTGAAATTACAGTTAAAGCACTTAAAGAAAAAAGTATATATGAGGAATGCTGCCCTGTTGTTATAGGAAGCAGGGATGCAATAACAAAAGCTTTGACGGTGTGTGGGTTGAAATCTGAATTAGATGTAGTGCAAAGTTTTGAGAGCATGAATCCGAGCCCCGATAAGATATACTTAATAAGTGAGGAGACCGTAGATACTTGTAAGATTGAATATGGAAAAGTTCAGGCTTTAGGTGGAGAAGCAGCATTCAATTATATAAAAAAGTCAATTGATTTGGCGCTAGATGGCAAAATTGATGCGGTTGTTACAACTCCAATAAATAAAGAGTCATTAAAAATGGCAGGTGTTGACTATATAGGACATACTGAGATTTTTGCAGGGCTCACCAATACTAATGATCCGTTAACTATGTTTGAGGTTGGGTCGTTAAGAGTTTTTTTCCTGAGCAGGCATGTATCACTGCGGAAAGCGTGTGACATGATTACAAAAGAACGGGTTTTAGACTATATTATCAGGTCATCTAAAGCGCTTAACATGTTGGGAATAAAGGATGGAACTATCGCGGTTGCAGGGCTTAATCCACACTGTGGGGAGCACGGCTTATTTGGAGATGAGGAAAGGCATATTGAAGCTGCGGTAGAAGCTGCTGTTCGAATGGGCTATAAGGTTGTAGGTCCTATTGGAGCAGATTCGGTTTTTTATCTTGCGTATAAAGGAAGGTATGATGCTGTATTGTCGCTCTATCATGATCAGGGACATATTGCGACAAAAACGCTTGATTTTGAGCGAACAATAGCCATAACTATAGGCCTTCCGTTTTTGAGGACATCTGTTGATCATGGTACAGCCTTTGATATTGCCGGGACTGGAAAAGCGAGTCATATAAGCATGACAGAGGCAATTTTGACGGCTTCGAAATATTCTCAAAGCTATAGACACAGGTAGCAATATCTATTGATAAAAAAAAAAATTATGTTAAAATTAATAGGTATATTTGTTTATAGCAAAATTGTACCTATCCCAAAAGAAGATTTTTAATAAAGATACCGGGGTGTTCTAATGCATTTAAAAAGGCTTGAGATACAGGGATTTAAATCGTTTGCAGATAAAATAAATCTTGAATTCAATTCAGGTATTACAGCCGTTGTCGGTCCTAATGGAAGTGGCAAGAGCAATATTTCCGATGCAATCAGATGGGTTCTGGGAGAGCAAAGTGCCAAAACATTAAGGGGAGGAAAGATGGAAGATGTCATCTTTGCCGGCACAGAACACAGAAAACAGTTGGGGTTCGCTGAAGTTTCTCTGACTATTGACAATGCAGATCATTCTCTGCCCCTTGATTATAGTGAAGTGACTATAACCAGACGTGTATACCGCTCAGGAGAAAGTGAGTATCTTATAAACAAAACTTCCTGCCGTCTTAAGGATGTCTATGAACTATTTTTAGATACTGGTATCGGTAAGGATGGTTACTCCATTATCGGACAAGGTAGAGTTGATGAAATATTAAGTACAAAATCGGAGGAAAGACGACACCTTTTTGAGGAAGCCTCCGGTATTATGAAGTATAAGGTAAGGAAGCTTGAAGCTGAGAAAAAACTTGAGCTTACAAGGCAGAATCTGGTTAGGATAAACGATATCATAACTGAACTTGAAACCCAGTTGGAACCTTTGAGGCAACAATCAGATGTAGCAAAGAGGTATCTGAATTTAAGAGATACCCTTAAGGAATTAGAAGTAAATGTGTATATTGAGAATATTTCTAAGTTTAAGGAAAAGATAAAGGAATTTGAAGAAAGCTATATTTCCATTAAGGATAATATCGATAGTGACAATAAGAAGCTTGAAGATATAACCTTGTTAAATCAAAAGAAGCTTGTGCTGTTGAAAGAGCTTGAGACAAAGCTGGATAATTCAAGGCAGGAGTTCTATAACCTTGAGAACGGCTTAGAGAAATGTAATTCTGAAATTAAGCTAAATGATGAGAAAAAGAGTAATCTTTCATCGAATATATCAAGGCTTGACGGAGAAATTGACGAGGTAAACGAAAAGCTTGAAAGTATAGCAAAAGAAGAAGTTACAAGAAATGAAAAAATCAAGTATTTGAATGAAAGGCTTGAGGACTACAATGGCAAACTGGAAGAAGCGGATAAAAAGCTTCAGGCCGTTCTTGCTACTTTAGGCGAACATGAAAGGTATATTGAAAATCTGAAGTCGAGCATTATGGACAAGTTAGATCTTCAGTCCGATAAAAAGACACAGATAAACAATGTTAAAAACCATATAGAGGTTATTAATAAGAGAAAGTCAAGTATAGCTGATGAAGTTGTACAGCTTACACTGGAAAAAGACCGGGAAGGTATGAGGAAAGAAGACCTTTCCGATAGCATTTCGAAGACGAATGAGCTGATAAAAGGCGCGAAAAACAGACTTGAGACCTTAAATACTAAGAAAGGCGAGTATGGGCAGACCCTCGAAAGTGAAAGGAAAAAACAGAATACCGTCAAATCGGATATTCAATTTAAAACTTCCAGGCAAAAGATGCTTAAGGATATGGAAAGAAACCTTGAAGGATACAATAGAAGTGTTAAAGTGGTATTGCAGGCGTGCCAGCAGTCGCCGCAATTCGGTAAAGGTATTCATGGTGCTTTAGCACAGCTTGTTAAGGTTGATGGTAAGTATGAAACTGCAATAGAGATGACTCTTGGCGGGGCGCTTCAAAACATTGTAACAACAAGCGAAGAAGATGCCAAGAGGGCAATTGAATATTTAAAAACAAACAAGCTTGGAAGGGCGACTTTCCTTCCTATTTCCTCAGTCAATGGAAAGAGCTTTGATAGTAATACATTGAATGATATAAAAAGGCAGGATGGTTTTATTGGTGTTGCATCCGACTTGATTTCCTATAGTCCTGAGTATAGAGGCATTATATTGAGTTTCTTAGGAAAGGTTGTTATTGTTGATACACTCGATTCTGGAATAAAAATGGCTAGAAGATTTGGTTACAATTTTAGAATAGTTACGCTTGAGGGCGATATTCTAAGTACTACGGGATCTATGTCCGGAGGAAGTAAGGAGCATAGGGAATCTGGAATATTGAGCAGAAACAGGGAAGTACAGGAGCTTGATGAGGCACTTGTAAGACTTAAGGCGGAAGACGAAGCTTTAGATAAAAATATTAATGAGATTTCCCAAAAGCTTGAGAGTGTTATAAATGATGTTTCAATTGAGGAAGGAAGCCTTAAGAATAATGAACTTGTAAAAATCAGAGATGAAAGTCATTTAGCTCAGATAGAGGATAACATAAGGAGAACAATTGCTAGGATAGAAATGCTAAAGCAAGAGAAGGAACAACTTGCCAGACAGGAACAGAATACAGAGACTGAGCTTTCAAAATATGTTGAAGAGTTAAATCAGATTGAAAATGATATTGCTGAGACGAAAAGGGTTGTCGCGGAGTATCAGGACAAGCATAAGGAAGGACAATCTACCCGTGATGCTTTGCATACAGATATTACTGATTATAAGATTTCTGTAAATTCAATTTTAGAGAGTATTGCAGGTGTAAAGGAAGCTCTCGATAGAATTCTAACTGAAAGGGATAGCTTGACTAAAAGCGTTGAAAGAAAGAAAGCTGAGAAGATAAAAAATGCAGAAGAGGTCAAATCGCTAGATGAGAAAAATGAGGGTTTGAAACTTTTGATTAAAGGGTATGAAGAAGAAAAATCAGGAAAGACTTTTGAGATAGACAGAACAGTTGAGGAAAGGAAAGTTCTTGAGGAAGAGTCTCAAGATATTATTAAGCAAATAACCGATATTAATAAAAACATTCTTCTCATGCAGGAAGAATACAACCGTATGGAGGTAAAAAAGGCGAAGATAGAGTCTGAAATGGAGTCAATCCAGAACAGAATGTGGGATGAGTACGAACTTACCTTTACAAATGCTTTAGAGTTCAAGAAGGATATTGGAAACCTTCCTCAGGCTCAAAGGCAGATTAACGAGATAAGAAGTGAGATAAAGGACTTAGGGCCTGTTAATGTTTCTGCTATTGAAGACTATATAAAGACTAAGGAACGTTTTGAGTTTATGTCGGTTCAGAGAAACGATATGGAAATGGCCGAGGAAAAACTCCATAAGGTTATCATGGAAATGGTTACAATTATGAAACGCCAGTTTATGGAGCAGTTTAAGCTTATTAATGATAATTTTAATATGGTATTTAAAGAACTCTTTGACGGAGGCCGTGCAGAACTTATCCTCTTGGATAAGGAAAATGTGCTGGAAAGCGGTATAGAAATTGAAGTTCAGCCGCCGGGGAAAAAGCTGCAGAATCTCATGTTGCTGTCAGGAGGAGAAAGGGCGTTTACTGCAATTGCACTTTTGTTTTCCATATTAAGGTTAAATCCTACACCTTTCTGCGTACTTGATGAGATCGAAGCAGCGCTGGATGATGCGAATGTTTACAAATTTGCTCAATACCTGAAAAAATACTCGCATCTGACACAGTTTGCAGTTATCACACACAGGAAAGGAACTATGGAGGCTTGCGATACTCTCTATGGTGTTACCATGCAGGAGCATGGGGTTTCAAAAATTGTGTCGTTAAAAATGGGCGAAAAGGTAAGCTAAGGAATAGCTGGAATATTGAATGGAGGACATAAATATGGGGTTTTTTGACAAACTAAAAGAGGGACTTAAGAAAACAAAGAATGTAATTACCGAGAGAATAGACCAGGTTTTGGTTTCGTTTGGGAAGATTGATGAAGAGTTGTTTGAAGAACTGGAAGAAGTTCTTATAACATCAGATGTTGGTGCGGAAACAAGTCTAAGGATTATCGAGGATATTAAGAAGAAGGTTAAGGATAACAAGGTTACTGATCCTCTTAAAGTTAAAGGGTTGTTAAAAGAGGAGTTATCAGAGATACTTTCAAAGGAAAGCACAGAATTAAATATAAAAACTACTCCTAGTGTTATTGTAGTAGTGGGAGTAAATGGGGTAGGCAAGACTACTTCTATAGGGAAAATTGCAAATCAACTCAAACAAAGCGGCAAGAAAGTTGTTATGGCGGCAGGCGATACCTTTAGGGCTGCTGCAATAGATCAACTTGAAATCTGGGCTGACAGAGTAGGCGTAGATTTAATAAAACACGCAGAAGGTGCAGATCCTGCTGCTGTCATATACGATGCTGTACAGTCAGTCAAGGCAAGAAAAGCAGATGTATTGATCTGTGATACTGCGGGAAGGCTTCATACCAAGAAGAATTTGATGGATGAATTAAAAAAAGTATTTCGTATTATAGAGAGGGAATTACCCAACGCTTCAATGGAAGTACTTCTTGTGCTTGATGCAACAACAGGTCAAAATGCCATTGTTCAGGCCAAGACTTTTGCAGAAGTATCCCCGGTGTCTGGTATTGTGCTGACAAAGCTTGATGGGACTGCTAAAGGCGGGATTGTTATTGCTGTTTCTTCAGAGCTTAAAATTCCAGTTAAGCTTATTGGTGTAGGTGAGCAGATGGATGACCTTCAGAGGTTTAATTCAGAAGAATTTGTTGAAGCCCTGTTTTCATAATTATAAGGAGCAAGCATGAATACAGAAATAGAAGTATTGGCAAAAGTTTTATGGGACTATCACCATATGAATCATGCATTAACTAGTGCTGATTTAATAATTGTACTTGGAAGTCATGATACTCGTGTGGCCCAAAGGGGAGCGGAGCTTTATCTTAAAGGCTTTGCTCCTTTTATTGTAATTTCGGGGGGCTTAGGGAAGATAACAAAACATTTATGGAATATGACGGAAGCTGAAAAATTTGCGGAAATTGCATGTAGTATGGGAGTGCCTGAAGAAAAAATAATCCTGGAAACAAGATCAACGAATACAGGAGAAAACATATTATTTACCAGGGAGTTAATTTTAGATAGGAATCTAAATATTAATTCAATTATTACTGTTAATAAGCCATATATGGAGAGAAGAACTTATGCGGCTTTCAAAAAATTTTGGAATGTTAATGATGTAATGGTAACTTCTCCTCAATTTGAGTTTAAGGAATATCTTGAGGCATATACCGATGGAAAGATTACAAAGGAAGAAATAATAAGTATTATGGTTGGAGATTTACAGCGTATTAAGGTCTATGCAGAAAAAGGGTTTCAGATACAGCAGGACATTCCTGAAAATGTATGGGAAGCATTTGATAAACTGGTTGAATTGGGTTTTAAAAAACATTTGATAAAATAGCGCGGAATGTTTCAGAAAATTATGTATAATACAAAGGAAGGACTGGAGAATAATAACTCCAGCCCTTGAAAATTCCTTAGTGATCATTGCGGTGTTCGACAAGGTCAATAGCTCCAAGAACTATATGTGCCAGACCAAAGCCGGCAACCCCCCACTTTATTTTAGCTGGTAAAGGTTTTATAGATAAGCCGGTTGCAGTTACAACAGTCCCAAGGACTGTGGGAATCATGCCTTCGCGGATTTTCATATATTTATCCTCCTAAAAAAATAGAATTCTATAGAGGATATTTTGCGTAATTTATCGTATATAATGTTTAGGAATTTATGGTCTATTAGAAAAAGATGTCCTTTTAAAACAGACTTTCTAAAAATTTATTTTCGAATTTTAAGGGTTTAAATGTTTTTAGTAGTTGATAGAGTATCTATAATCTTTGTGGCTTTATTAAGATCGCTTATGAGGTTTCTATGTTTTACTGCTGTCTTAATCTTATTTACCAGTATAAGCCTGTTTATATGGTCAAGTGGCTTGATAATATAGTCAAATACATCATATTCAAGAATTTTCTCGATGTTTTCAACGCCATCCAGGCTTGAAGTGACAATTATCGGAATTTCTTTGTAAAATGGAGTTTTTGAGAATACCTTCATAAACTCGTAACCATCCATAACAGGCATGACCATATCAAGGAGGATTAGATCGATATTGCGGCTTTCTAGAAGCTCTAAAGCTTCACGGCCATTAAGTGCTGAGACAATATTATACCTTTCTTTATAGAGGTAGTTTCTAATTATTGCATTATCAAGAACATTGTCATCTGTTACTAAAATTGTATTTATCATACTATTAGCTCCTTTTGATTTGAGAAATTTGCGAAGCAAATGTTCTAAAACCGGAAGGGACCAAACGTCCCTGAGATTATTGTAACTTGATTATATGCTATAATTTATTATTCTACGTTTTATAATAAAAATCCTTTGTAATAATATGTAAATTGAGTAATATTACGTTTATATGAATTATTTTTTGTACTAGTTCAAATAAGCATAAAAAGAATGTATAATATGTTTTGATGAGGCAAGAGATTTGGTCAGATAAGGCTGGAACGTGAAATTGTAGCCAAACATATATTTTCAGCATTCCTAAATTCGAGCAGGACTATATGTTTCGAGATTTTTTATTCTTTTAAAGCCTAGGGGGTGAGACTGCCAGCATGAGTGAGAAGGAAAGAAATTTAGTTGAAAAATCCAAATCAGGGGATGTTGAAGCTTTTGAACAGCTTATTGAAAGTTGTCAAAAAAAAGTGTTCAATATAGCTTATAGAATGATAGGAAACTATGATGATGCTAATGAATTGGCACAGGAAGTTTTCATAAAAGCTTTCAGATCTATAAAAAAATTTAAAGGTGATTCGTTGTTTTCAACATGGATTTATAAAGTTACAGCAAATGTATGTCTCGATGAGATACGCAGAAGAAAAAAGAAAATGGTAGTATCATTAGATGAAGAAATTGAATACAGCGATGGTGAAGTGAAGAGGCAGATAGCGGATAATGCTCCAACTCCGGATATAGCAGCAGAGACTAATGAGGTAAAAAACGCTGTGAACAAGTCAATACAAGAACTTCCTGAGGATTATAAGAGTATAATTATTCTAAGGGATATACAGGGATTTAGTTATGAGGAGATTTCGAAGATATTCAATTGTCCCGAAGGAACGGTAAAATCAAGGATTAACAGGGCAAGGCAGGCTCTTAAAAAAATTCTTCAGGGGAAAAAGGAACTTTTGAACGAAAAATTCGTCAAATAATATATGAAGGGAGGGATGGCTATGAAAAAATGTGATGAGATTTTAGAATTATTGTCATTATATATAGATGATGAACTTGACGAAGTTAGAGCACATATGGTGCAAGAGCATATTGAATCTTGCAGCCATTGCAAAAGTGAGTTTGAACAACTATATGAAGTTGTAAAAATGTGTAAAAATGTTGATGAAGTTGAGCTGCCGGAGAGTTTTAAAGATGCTTTACATAAAAAACTTACTGATGAGCAGCATGAAATTGGTAATAGAAAACAATTGATAATTTTGAGAAGTAGGATAATGAAGACAATGTCTTCTGTTGCTGCAGTACTGGTAATAGTATTTGTAGTAAGAGGATTTATGAATATAAGTAAAAATTCCACAGCTAATATGGAAAGTTCTGTAAGCCGGAATTCGTTAAGTACAATTATTAAAGAAAAAGATGCAAAAGCCTTAACGAATGAAGATGCGAAAGATGAAATTGTTGAGCATGGCGATAGTGATGTAACTATAAGTATGGATAAAAACACAAAAGCAGATGAAGTTGGAAGTGGCACAGTAATTGGTTCAAATGATAATAAAAATAGCACTTTTGGAGTAGCCTCTTCGGCAAAAGAACTACAACCAAGCGGTGAAATAAAAAGCTCGTCTGCTGAAAAGTCGCATACAGCTGATGGCGCTGTTCCTAAGGAGACGCCAAGTGATAATACAGTCTGTGTAGAGTTTTCGCAAGCTGTTGATCCTCAAAGTTCTAGTTACACCATATCAACTGCAGATTCCGATATAAACCATACAGAAAGTACTATCTGTTTGAAGCTGGAATCAGATAATATTGAATCTGATAAATTGAAGATGAATGAGATTGCAGGAAAGTTTGGTAATAAAATGGAAGATGATATTGTTTTTGATACTGAAAGTCAACCAGAATTAACAGCTTCAAAAGGATTTTCGAGTGCTGCTAATGACGCAAGTAATATAACAGACTATTCTGTAAGCTATTATATGGATAAATCAAACTATGAAAAGTTTGTAAAAGAAGTAGGTACAAGCTTCAATGGTAAATATAAAGTTACTAATGATGAGGAACAGCTTAATATTAGACTAAAGGCTTTAGATGATTATATTACGGCCATTGAAAGGGAGGACTCAGACAATTCAGAGAAACTTAAAAGCCTTAAGGAAGAGAAGGAAAATATACTCAAACAACTTGCAAGCATAAATTCCGGTGGGAAAATTAGAATTACAATAACAATAACCGGAAAGTAATGGTAGGACTTTTGTCTTATTTTTCATTAACTCTTTACAGATAAAAAGAGTTTTTTGAGAAATTCAGGAGGCGATATTTATAATTTCATAAGATCCTTGAAGGAAAAAACAAACAATTGTCGAATATATTCCATAGAACCCGAATAAGAACTTTTTCTATTTATAAGGAGGGGACAAAGTGGAAGACTTGAAAATTTCCGATTGGATTGCTACTGACAAGGATACATTTGATCTGACAAAAAAGGAACAGGATGAAATTTTTAAACGTGGATCCGTCATTAGTATAAAGCATAAGTCAATTTTTGAACCTGTCTTAAGTGTAATTCAAAAAGTGGAAGGGCAGAACCTTTATTTTAGAATTCCGGAGATATTTTTAAGGAATAATGTATTTAAAGGTGATCAGGTATTTTGCAACGTAATGCAGGGACAGTACGAGTATATAATAAACGGACATATATGTGAGATTGATATAAATTATCCATGGCTTGTAGAGGTTGCTTCCAGTCAGATACATAAGGTGAAAAACAGCAGAAAGTCAAAGAGGTATTTGGTTAACTTTCAATCCAAAGTATTTTCAAATATGCTTGGAAAAAGCGTATATGCAATTATAAAGAATATTAGTATGTTTGGAGTTAGTGCTGTATTTAAGGAGGATATAGATCCTGAATGCTTGGTGAATGTTTCTGTTTCAGCATCTGTTAACAAAGGTGAAAATCTTGAGTTTAGGGCTAAAGTTATAAGGGTTATTGAAAAAGCAGGCTATAATGAGTATGGTCTTCAAATTGTAGAGATAGATGAGCATAACAAGGATATACTAGATAAGCTTATATATAGACTTGAATGTGATGAGACAGAATATGTTTTGGACAGTTTGAAATAACAAAAATAAAACATGGATATAATATTAATAAAAAATAACAAAACAGCTGTTTACGGCTGTTTTGTTTTTGTGTAAAATGGTTTTATGCGATTCAATTTCCTTAATTTGATTTCAGGTGAAGATTGAGTTGGGATGTTCTTGGTTTATACAACACACATAAGAAAAGGTGATGATAGCGATGGAGATTAAAGCGGTTGTTGACAGAATAGAGAATGGGTACGCAATTTTAAAACCTGAAGGGTATGTAATGGAAATATGCATTCCTGCCAATACCACCGATAAGAAATACTCAAGAGGCGAGAATATAACTTTGTCTATAAATGGCGATGATGAAAATAATGGATAAAAACCAAAGTTTGTGAAATATTAGTAGTAAATTATAATTTGAGAGGTTACCGATGAAAAGACAGAAATTGATGGTTATTGATGGAAACAGCATATTGAATAGAGCATTTTACGGATTACAGGGAACCAACCTTTTAGCTACTTCAGACGGTCTATATACTAATGCTGTATTTGGGTTTATCAATATAATGAATAAGTATATTGAGGAGGAAAATCCTCAGTATATATGTGTTGCTTTTGACTTAAAGGCACCTACTTTCAGGCATAAACAATTTGACGGCTATAAGGCGAATAGAAAAGGAATGCCTGACGAATTAAGGGTTCAGGTCCCGGTTATCAAGGAAGTTCTTGATGCTATGTGTATAAAGCGGCTTGAGATGGAGGGGTTTGAAGCTGATGATATACTCGGTTCCATATCATTGTGTGCACAAGAGAAGGATATTGATGTAATAATTATTACTGGGGATAGAGATGCTCTGCAGCTTGCAGGTAAAGGTACAAGAATAAAAATACCCAAGACAAAGGGCGGTAAAACTGAGACAGAAGAATATGATTATAACACTATACGTGAAAAGTATAGCATAGATCCTGTTCAGTTTATTGATGTAAAGGCTCTAATGGGAGATACCTCGGATAATATACCGGGGGTTCCGGGAGTAGGTGAAAAAACCGCATTGGATCTTATAAAGACGTATAACAGTTTGGAAAACCTATATGATAACCTGGAGCAGATTACTAAAAAAGGACTTAAAGAAAAGCTTGAGACTTATAAGGAACAGGCATTTATGAGTAAAAATTTGGCTGCCATTGATAGAAATATGCCATTTTTGTGCCATTTTGATGAGCTTGTAAGGAATGAATTTGATAAACCTAAACTCTATGAACTTTTTAGACGCCTCGAATTCAAAAGCTTTATTGACAAGTTTGGTTTGAGAGACAGCCAACCATGCCACAATTGTATAGCTATAGAGACAGAGATTATAGACGATGGCCAGGGAGTTATGGATTTAAAGCAAAAGATACACGAAGCAAAAGAGGTAGCATTTTATTATTTGATAGACAGGATTGATAAATTTACAAACAAGCTTGCAGGACTTTGTGTATCAATAAAAGAGGGAAGCTCATACTTTTTAAATATTAATGAAAGACTTACTGAAAATGAGTTCTTAGAAGGGTTTAAAAGCATATTTGAAGATGGTGAAATCAAAAAATATGGTCATGACCTGAAAAATTTTATTGTCTATTTAAAGCAAAATGGTATAGAACTAAACGGGGTTGCTTTTGATACAATGATAGGCGCCTATATTATAAACCCATCCAGGGAGACTTATACCATTTCGGAATTAGCAGCTGATTTTTTGAATACGAATGTTAAGCCGATAGAAGAAATGGCAGGAAAAGGCAAGAGTTTTTTACCTTTTGGAAGTATGGATGTGGAAGAACTTAAAAATGTGGTAGGTTTGTACCCTGAAATTATATATAAGGCAATGAAGAAAATTGATGATAAACTAAATGAAAATGATCAATTAAATCTATATTATAAAATTGAGCTCCCATTGGTGAGAGTTCTCGCAGATATGGAGTTTTATGGGTTTAAGATCAATATTAACGAACTAACGGTTATATCAAGGCAGCTTGATGAAAAGATTAACCAGCTTACCTTAAAGATATATGAACTTGCAGGTGAAGAGTTTAATATCAATTCTCCAAAGCAATTAGGTGTAGTATTGTTTGAAAAGTTGGAACTCCCGATTATAAAGAAGACAAAGACCGGTTATTCGACGGATGCTGAAGTTTTAGAGGAGCTTGCAGAAAAGCATGAGATTGTATCTAACATCCTTGAATACCGTCAGCTGGTAAAATTGAAATCAACGTATATTGAAGGCTTGATGGCAGTTATAAATCCTCATACGGGTAAAATACACTCAAGCTTTAATCAGACGGTAACTGTTACCGGTAGAATAAGCAGTACCGAGCCAAACCTTCAAAATATTCCAATTAAGCTTGAGATGGGAAGAAATATTAGAAAAGCATTTGTACCGTGTGATGGTAATTATAAACTGGTTGATGCGGACTACTCCCAAATTGAACTTAGGGTTTTAGCCCACATAACCGATGATGAGAATATGATTGGCGCATTTAACAATAATGAGGATATTCATACTTCTACGGCTTCAAAGGTATTTGGTGTACCTAATGAGGAAGTTACCTCAGCTTTGAGATCAAAAGCAAAAGCTGTAAATTTTGGGATAGTTTACGGGATTGGGGATTTCAGCCTTTCAAAGGATCTTGGTATTACCAGAAAAGAGGCCAGAAATTATATTGATGGGTATCTGGATAAGTACGCAAATGTAAGAAAATACATGCATGACATTGTTGCTCAAGGAAAAGAGTTTGGATTTGTTACTACTATGTTTAACAGGAGAAGGTATTTACCTGAGTTAAAAGCAAGCAATTTCAATGTTAGATCTTTTGGCGAAAGAATAGCGATGAATACTCCTATTCAGGGAAGTGCTGCCGATATTATCAAAATAGCCATGGTTATGGTACATAGTGAACTAAACAGAAGACAACTCAAATCTAGGCTGATTTTGCAGGTTCATGACGAGCTTATTATTGAGGCTCACGAAAGTGAGTTGGAAGAGGTAACAATGATTCTCAAAGAAAGCATGGAAAATGCAACAGCTTTGAAAGTACCTTTGAGTGTCGATGTTAAATCCGGCAATAGCTGGTATGAGACAAAATAGATTAGGAATGCTGAAATATAACTTCGGATGAGGATGTATGCAAAGTGAGAATAATTGGAGTTACAGGAGGGATTGGAAGCGGTAAAAGTACTGTTTCTAAAATTCTGGCTTCCTTTGGAGCGCACATAATTGATGCCGACAGGCTTGCAAAAGAAATAGTGGAAAAGGGGCAGAATGCTTTAAATGAGATAGTGGATTATTTTGGTCCATCTGTTCTAAATGCAGAAGGCAATTTAGACAGAAAGAAGCTTTCTCATATAGTGTTTAAGGATAAGAATAAGTTGGAAATTTTAAACAATATAACACATAACAATGTTGCGCAAAAGATTATAGAAAGACTTGATAGCTTGGATGATAATGAAACCGCCGTAGTTGATGCGCCAATTCCGATTAAACACGGATTTTTAGATGTGGTACATGAAGTTTGGGTTGTTACTGCGGATAAAGAAGTTCGTATAAAAAGGGTTATGGAAAGAAGTGGACTTACATACAATGAAGTAGAGGATAGAATTAATTCACAGCTCAGTGATGACTTCTACAAAAGCATTTCTAATACTGTAATAATTAATAATGGTACTGTTGAAGAATTGCTGCTTCAGGTTAAAAATTACTATTACTTGTAATATTGATAGGTAGGTATTAGCGTTGAGAAAAATCAGAAGGTCTTTAAAGGTATTAATTGTACTCATAATTGCTTTAGTTGCAATTGTATATGTTTTAAATAGTGTGGGTAAAAAGATATTCCCATTAGAATATAAGGGGTATGTTATAAAATACTCCGAAGAGTATGAACTAGATCCACTTCTAGTATTTTCGGTAATAAAAGCTGAGAGTAATTTCAATCCACGGGCAACTTCACGAAAGAATGCAAGGGGATTAATGCAGATAATGGATAATACGGGCATTTGGGCAGCAGAACAAATTGGTATCGAAGAATTTCAAGTTGAGTCCTTATATGACCCCGAGGTTAATATAAGGATTGGGTGCTGGTATTTGAAAAAACTAAGAAATGAGCTTTACAAATATAATGGTGAAATAAATAACGATCTTATTTTAGCCGCTTATAACGGTGGAATAGGCAATGTGCAAAAGTGGTTAAAGGACAGCCAGTATAGTAGTTCGGGGAAAACTTTGGATAGAATACCTTACAAGGAAACTGAGCATTATGTCAAAAAAGTTAATAATTATCAGAGAATTTATAAAAAACTTTACGAAAAAGAGATTTAGTGGTATTTTATTATTCAAAGAACTCTAATTTGTTAGGAGGAATAGGTGTGACAAATAAAATAGTATATGAAAGAGATTTACTATATCCGATCGATAATGAAAATGAATTGGGTGCTATTCATTTGGAAGTGTATGGGGTAGGTAAAAATGGAAAAATTCAAGTTGTTATTGAAAATAAATCAAGATATTTACTGGTAAAATATATAGATTCAATCATCAATATAATGCAGAGTGATGTATTTAACAGACTGGATGTTAATGTTTTACATGGTGTTGATATAAATATTTTAGCTGATGAGGAAATGAAAAAGCTTTACGGAAATAGAAAATATATAAAGGTTGTAATAAATGACGGAAATAAGAGTTTTGAAGCAATCGATGAAATAAATATATAAGGAGCAATTATCATTTACACAAAAAAACTACCTTGAATTTGACATTTAACAAAATGATTACTATAATATTATTATATTAATTATTATATATTAAAGAGGGCATAAAGTTAATGAATATAGGGTCTTATATTTTATAGGTTTAAATTAATAGGACCTAACATAGGAAAATAGACCTATGTTAAAATCATTTCAATGGTATATAATGTTGTTGGCAGCAGAAATCAGGAAAGGGAATGCATTTTGAAATCTAACAGGTTCGGCTATTTATATCTTTTAACTACTATTATCTTATTCAGTACATATGAAGTTGTCAGTAAAACTTTAGTTAATAAGGTTGATCCATTTCAAGTCAATTTTTTAAGGTTTTTTATCGGTGGTGTTTTACTTTTTTTTGTTATATTGGCCAAAGGTGATATTGCAATAAAGCCTAAGGATCTTGGAAAGACAGCGGTAGTAGGAATTATTAATGTTTTTTTCAGCATGAATCTGCTGCAACTTAGCATAAATATTCCAAATTCCAAAGCTTCTATCGCAGCTGTGATATTTAGCAGTAATCCTATTTTTGTAACAATTTTTGCAGCCTTGATTGACAGAGAAAAAATCAAGTTATATAAAATTGTTGGTTTGATGTTTGGCGTCCTTGGTGTAATTATGATATCTTTAAATGGTATGAAACAGGGTTTTATGAATTTGAAAAGTCCATTGCTTGCTTTGTTGTCGGCTGTTTTATATGGTCTGTACACTGTTTTAGGAGGAAAAGTATCATCAAAAATCGGGAGCCTTAAAATGAATTCTTATTCATTTCTTCTTGGAAGCTTGGCATTATTACCGTTTTTGGTGCTTTATAAGGTTCCGGTTCTTAAGTTTGATTATTCTGCAACGTTTCAGATAATATATTTGTCCGTATTTGTAACTGGTATTGCTTATCTTACATATTTTAAGGGTTTGGCGCTAACCGGTGCAAGTAAAGGCTCACTTGTTTTTTTCCTTAAACCCGTTTTAGCGTCTGTATTTTCAGTAATTATTTTAGGTGAAAGAATTACAACAAATTTTGTTTTTGGAACTATACTTATCATTTTTGGAATAATGTTGGTACTTTATTGGAACAAACTTTCGGTTAAGATAGGATTAAAAAGGGGGGAGGTATAGAAAATGCCGATCAATTGACGGTTAAAGTAATTGCAACGCTATTATCGATAGCCCTATTGATAAATGTTTAAAAGAGATAAATTTGCATTGGGCTAAAAATGCGATTTTAAGTGAAATAAAAAATAATCCAAAAAGGAATAGAGGAAACTATGATCAATGATATCATAAGTGAGTCTATAAAGGAAAAGAAGCAAAAATTAGCTAAATTTAAGCGTAATATGCTGTATTTCAGATGGACCTTGTTGATATTTATTATTCCGGCTTTTCTATTTGGTTCAGAATATGTCATTTCTAAAAATTCTGTATACCAGATCATGGTGCTTACGGCTATATACAATACTTTAATAACTCTTTTGATTATCTTTAGCAGACCGGAAAGAGTTAAGAAAGAAGTTGCAATTGTTTTTTATGTAGATGTAGTACTGATTTGTTGTATCTCGTATATTCTAGGTGGTATTCAATCGGATATCTTTATCGTTTTGCTGTTTATAATTGCTTATTATGGTATTAGCAGAGACATTGCAAGTATCGTCAATATAACCATTTTTACAATTACTGTGTATTCTGTATTTACATTAGGTTTTGAAAGAAACAGGCTTAATGAGTTTAATTATTGGAGACTTATAACCAGAGATTTGTTTATGCTTATTACTGCCTATGCAGTGTCGATTGTCATAACAGAAGTTAAAAAGTATGATGAGATGCACAAAAGGGAATTTAAGCTGGCTAGAACAGATAAGCTGACAGGGCTTGCAAACAGGCATTATTTTGATCAGAAGCTTGAAGAGGAAGCACTTTATGCAGATTACGCAAGGCAACCACTAAATGTTTTAATGTTTGATATTGATAATTTTAAGAAGTTTAACGATACATATGGTCATATATGGGGAGATAAGCTTCTATCCATGTTTGGCGATATTGTTATGCAAAATATCAGAAAGACAGACATACCTGTTCGATATGGTGGAGAAGAGTTTATTGTCCTTATTGGGGATTTGGATCTTGAAATGGTGAAGAGTATTGGAGATAGAATCAGAGGACAGCTTGAAAAGCAAAACTTGAATATGGGCAGTGAACACACAAAGTGCAAGGTAACGGTGAGCTGTGGTATAGCTCAGTATCCTACACATTCTAAAGATATAAAAGAGGTTATAGATTTTGCAGACAAAGCATTATATTACGCAAAGGAAATAGGGAAGAATATCGTAGTTAGTTATGATGAAATAGGAAAACTGAGAGAAACAGTTCAGATAGATATAGAAACCTATTTAAATAATTAAGATCTATTAGGAATGATTCTGGAAGAAGTTTATGATGAACCATCACAACCGTTTGAAGTAAATTGCTATTAGGTAAAGTATACAAAAGAGCTACTTTTCTTCGATGAAAAGTGGCTCTTTATAAGTTTAATGAAAATTATAATTATATTAGCAGCTATTCCTTATCCAGATTTTCTTCTTTGTTTTCTTTAGCTTGTACAGGGTCAATTAAATACTTTTTAATTGAAGCGTGGGCATGATAATTTATTATAAATCCTATTGTACTTGTGGAAATAAATATAAAACCCAATATTCCTATAGGCATAAAAATTGATAATATAATTATTACAGCTAAACACAATAAATAGACTAAAGTATTTTTTAAAAAATTTATTAAAGTAAGTAAAAATGCGTTTTTATAAATTTGGAAAACGGTCAATTCAATTGTAACCATCATTTGGTAAATATACATATGCATCATTGAAAAAACAAAAAACGAAATTATTATTAACCAAAAAGTTATGTTCCCAAGCAAACTTGTCTGATTATAAAAATAATTTATTTCCATTATTAAAACAGCTGTAACTGCCATATCAATTAATGATACTGCCAAACCCTGTTTCCAGTTTCTCTTCGAATGTTCTTTAAAGTCATCGAATATAAAAGTGTTTTCTTCTCTGGCAAAGTTTCTTAAAACATAAGTAAATCCAGCCTGAAATGGGCCGACTGTTATCAATGGAATACATACTAGAAGGCTCGTAACAGTATATGCAATAAAAAGGTTTAAGCCTCCTGACATTTTATCACTGCTTAAGAAATAATTGATCAAAAGAAATGCTATAAAAATAGCAGGTAGATTAAAAATAATATTCATTAAATTTAACAAGACAAGTTTGGTAAACTTTGTTGTATAAATATCAAAAAATGCTTTTAATCTTGATCTATTATCCTCTTTCGCGGCTTCAGGACCTGACTTTGAGTAATTTGGTAAAATCGGCATTTGAAATTTGCACATCCTTCAATTTATTTATTAACTATTCTACCAATTGTGTTTAATATATTCAATATAAAAATATCGGGAATTGATTTACGTAAAAATATTAACAAAATGGGTGAGGTATTGTCTGTATAAAACGGACAGATAATACCTCACCATTTCCTTTAATAGTTATTAGATTGTTTACAGACCTTAAATACTTTCCTCAAATGAAGTTAAAGCTTTTTTCCAACAGCTTGCGCTACTGGTTTTAATTCGCTCATGAGTTGGGCGAATTTAGAAGGTTTTAGTGACTGGCTTCCATCACAAAGTGCAGTATTGGGGTCTAAGTGGACCTCAATGATTAGTCCGTCAGCTCCTGTAGCAATTGCGCCTTTTGAAAGTGCACTAACATATTTCCAGGTACCTGTGGCATGGCTTGGGTCAACTACTATAGGAAGGTGGGAGAGTTCTTTAACTACAGGTATGGCACTCATGTCTATAGTGTTACGTGTTGCAGTTTCATATGTGCGTATTCCTCTTTCACAAAGTATAATGTTAAGATTCCCGCTAGCCATGATATATTCCGCAGCCATCAGCCATTCTTCAATTGTTGCAGAAAGCCCTCTTTTTAGAAGTATAGGCTTATTTGACATACCAACTTCTTTTAAGAGTCTGAAGTTTTGCATATTTCTTGCTCCAATTTGGAGGATATCTGTATAAGATGAAACAAGTTCAACGTCTCTTGTATCAATTACTTCAGTGACAAGTTTCAAACCAGTTGCTTCTCGGCCTGAGGCCATAATTTTCAGGCCATCTTCCTCGAGACCCTGAAAAGCGTATGGTGATGTACGCGGTTTAAATGCTCCGCCTCTTAAGATTTTGGCACCAGCCTCTTTGACTTTTATTGCTGTTTCGACATAGTTTTCTTCACTCTCTATAGCGCAGGGACCAGCCATAACAACAATTTCATCGCCTCCTATTTTTACATCTCCTACCTCAACTATTGTAGGAGCTTGTTTTAACTCGCGGCCTGCCAGTTTGTAAGGTTTCATTATTGGAACAAGGTTTTCAACACCCGGCATAGCAGATATAGTGTGAGTATTTAGCAGTCTTTTGTCACCTATTGCTCCGATTACGGTTTTTATTTCTCCAGATATCGGATGTGTCTTAAATCCCAATTCAAATAATTTTTTTTCTACATTGTTAATTTGTTCTTTTGTAGCATTTGCATTCATAATAATAATCATATTTCATACCTCCTAAAATATTATTGGTAAAATAAAAAAACTCCTCATCCCTTAAGGGACGAGGAGTGTATTATCCACGCGGTACCACCCAAATTGGCAATAAAGCCCACTTGTAAAACATACAGGAACTGATTAAATTCCGATATATTCTTTCTTTTAACGGTGAAAGCTCCGGTTTAGCCTACTTTAGTAAATTATACTTTTCAGCTTACAGCTCTAAGGGGAACTTCGACTATACTACTTTTACCAGGCTTTCACCATCCCTGATTCGCTTAAAAAGACTAGTATAATTTACTTTTCCTTATCATTGCTTTTAAGAAATATTAAGTATTAAAATATATAATAACACCAACACTATACATAGGTCAAGATAAAAATAATTACTTTTTTATAAACTAGGAAAACAAAGTTTGCATTTTAGTATCATTATATGATATCATTTATATATGTGTATCATTTCTTAAAGTTTTTCCTAGATTTACTGACATTCATAATAAGTATTCTTTAGCTAGCTGCATTACATTTATTAAATTAAGGAGGGTAATGCTAATGGAAGGAATGCAAAAAATAGTAGTATTTACTCTTAATAATGAAGTATGTGGAGTGGACACTATACAGGTTAGGGAAATCGTCAAGTATGAAGAAATCACCAAATTGCCTAAAATGCCTCAATTTATTGCTGGAGTAATCAGCCTGAGAGGTACGGTAGTTCCGGTCGTAAATCTTAACCAAAGGTTTGAGCTGGGGGATTCTGAGATTACGAAAAAGACAAAGATAATTATAACCGATTTGGAAGGTAAGCTAATTGGATTTATTGTTAATGACGTTTTGGAAATAATTAAGCTTTCGGCTGAGAATATTGAAAGCACACCTGAAATAATAAGAAAAATAGATAATTCTTATTTGAAGAACGTTGGAAAAAACGGTGACAATTTAATTTCAATATTGGATTTAAGTACAATCCTGACAGATACTGAAATAAGGAATCTTAATTAATAAGGAATAGCTGAAGTTATATTTTCAGCGTTCTAAATATTTTAATAGAATTTCGTGGGCATTGATCTTCTGAGGTTTGAGGACGTTTGTTACTCAAATTCCTTAAACAAAAAAGAGCATCATGCTCTTTTTTGTTGTTTTATGTGCTATAAAGTTAAAACGCCTTATACATTAAACCTGAACAGGGTAACATCACCATCATTCATTACATATTCCTTACCTTCGGATCGTACTAGACCTTTTTCCTTTGCCGCAGTGTATGATCCACATTCCATGAGATCTTTGAAAGCTACTATTTCAGCCCTGATAAAGCCTCTTTCAAAATCAGTGTGTATTTTTCCTGCAGCTTGAGGAGCCTTTGTTCCTTTTACTATTGTCCAGGCTCTAACTTCCTGTGGGCCGGCTGTAAGGAAGCTGATAAGACCCAATAATTTATAGCTCGCTTTTACAAGCCTGTCCAATCCGGATTCAGATAGCCCGAGCTCTTTCAAAAACTCTGCCTTTTCTTCATCTTCAAGCTGTGCTATTTCTTCTTCAATTTTAGCACAAATAACCATAACTTCGGAGCCTTCCTTTTTAGCATGATCTACAAGCTCCTGCAAAAGCGGATTTTTTGAAGTGTCATGTAAACCATCTTCAGCTACATTAGCGGCATATAATACAGGCTTTGAAGTAAGTAAAAACAATTGATCAACCATCTTTTCCTGTTCAGCATCAAATTTCATTGATCTCGCAGGCTTACCTTCGGACAGGGTTTTTAGTATTTCTTCATAGAGATCCAACTCAGTCTGGAATTTTTTATCGCCTGATTTCAGCATTTTGCGAGTCCTGTCAATTCTTTTTTCCATAACTTCCAGGTCTGCTAAAACAAGCTCCATTTCAATGGTTTCCACGTCACGTACAGGGCCGACGGAACCATCAACATGAACTATGTTGCTATCCTCAAAGCATCTGACAACATGGACAATTGAATCAACTTCACGTATATGGGATAAAAATTTGTTACCAAGACCTTCACCCTTGCTTGCACCTTTTACAAGGCCTGCAATGTCAACAAATTCTATTGCAGTTGGAGTTAGTTTTTCAGGATTGTACATCTTTGCCAGTTTATCAAGTCTTTCATCAGGAACGGCTACTATTCCTACATTTGGTTCTATAGTGCAAAATGGATAATTGGCAGATTCGGCGCCTGCCTTTGTGATAGCATTAAACAAAGTACTTTTACCTACATTAGGTAGACCAACTATTCCTAATTTCATTAATAACATCTATCCTTTCTGATTTTCAACGCAACTATTCCGGTTGATATCATTTAAACTAATTTTATAAACCAAACTAAATTATATATTATATAAACTTTCAATGCAATAAGTATAAAAGTTTGTGGGCAGCTTTTAGTTGGAATTTTTAAGGATTTCAAATGTTATAAATCTCAGGTTGCAAACTTTTTTGGGAATACTTTTTTTAATACTTCCCAAATAATATATGCAACACCTATTGTGTAAATCGGGTGAAGCGGAAATACATATCTTGAGTTACCTTCAAGCACAAACATCATTGCATTGAAATAGGCAAATATCAAAAGTATGAAAGTTGTGAAGTCTATTTTCCTATAACGTATAAATCTGTACAAAGCGTAAATTATAAAGGCAAAAAGTACGATGTAAAAAGGCGGATACAATAACATTTCCAGTTTAACCGCTTTAGAAGTTATAGGATGCCAGGTGTCTATATAAGTAGTCAATGCCCACCTGATATCATCGGTTTTTAAGACATATGAGTTGGCAATTCGTTTAAATGCAAGTTTTATAAACTTATCGGGATGTTCTTTTATCCATTTATAAGCAAGCTCTTTTCCAACCTTGTGTGTTGCCATTTCATCGAACCCGGTTTCAGTTCTATATTTAAGAAATGGACTATCTTTGTATTTGTAAGGGTCAGTCCATGAACCGTTGGCATTGTCATTGTTGTTAACATATATAACGTAGCCTCCATTGGTCGAAAATACAGGTTCACCAAAGACAATATAGTTTCTGATAACCCATGGAGCCACAACTAAAGCAACAGCAACTGCAAATGAAGCTATATAAATTATTTTCTTTTTTAAATTCAGATCCTTCTTTATAAAGATAAAAAGTGCAAAAATAAGAGGTATAAACATTCCAATCGGTCTTACAAGAGTGAGGTATCCAATTAATAATCCAATAAGAAGCGGATTGTTTTTATTAAAAAACAAATATATTGAAAGCATTAGAAGTGCTGAGAATAATATCTCTGAGCAATGTATGCTGTTGTATGCAATGGCAAGGGGTGAAAATGCAAATAACACCAATGTAATTAATGCAATTTTCTCATTGAAGAACTGCTTTGCAAGTTTGTAGGTTAAAAACATTATTAAAGTAGATAATACTACATTAAACAGCTTTCCTACAATAAGTTTTGTGCCGAAAACAAGATATAAAAGTGCAAGTGTTCCGGGATATCCAATAGGTCGGAATGCTGTTGGCTTGCCAGGAGTCCCTGTATAATATGGATAAATACCGTTAAGAAATCCTTTACCCTGTGAAAGTTCTATACCCTTGATACGATACCACATAAAATCTGTCTCAGGGTACGTTGGCATGACTATTATCCAAACAAGCCTTAAAATTACTCCAGCAAGTATTATTAACAGGTAAGGGTATTTTTTTATGAAATCTACAGTCTTCTTTAACATAGTGTCTCCTTATAAGGTTTTATATAGAACATTTTACTTTCCTTCTTTGGAGTATGTCAAGGTTAATATTATTGTGTAGGTAGGCGAATTGGAAAGCAGCTTAAAAGAATTTATAATATGGCATACAGCTGTCAATTTATAAATGATACACTTATTTTATAGTGGATAAAAAGGGGATAAGGGCTATTGATATGAAGTTTGTTCCGGCAAAAACAATTGTATCCGGCTCAATTGTTTTTTGCAAACAAGCTAACAAATTGACTATAGCATTGGCCCAAAAAGGGGCGTAGATACCCCTATTTGCCCAATATTTTATGTAGAATACGATGAATAAATGATTTTTTTTCTTTAACGTTTTCGCTCTTTACAACTTCTGTGCTTCGTTTGATAGAATTTACAGGAGTGTCCTTTGAAGGCCTTGGTGCAGGTTTGGCGATTGAGTGGGGTGGTTTGTTTTGTTGGGTAGGATAGCCTGTACCGGTCCTTTTGACTGCTTTATTCGTATTAATCTCGGTTGCTTTACCATTAGGTTTATTATGGTGTTGAGGAGGTTTGTTATAAGATTGTTTTGTTGGTGTTGCTTTTGAGTTTGATCCTGAATCTGTGCGTGTTGGTCTGTGTTGCAGTGAGTTTGCCCTTGCCCATTTATCTGCCGCAGCCTTTTGAGCGTTGTACATTTCTTGGGTAGGCAATTCTCCTTCAGTAATCATAGCTCCGATATGTTCTTCTATGGCATAGAGGCTCATAATGTCCTCACTTGTAACTAAAGTAAGGGCGCGACCTCCGTTTCCTGCTCTGCCTGTACGACCAATTCTATGCACATAATTGTCCTTCTCAAGGGGAACATCATAGTTGATAACAAGGGACAAATTATCTATATGGATACCTCTTGCGGCAACATCAGTGGCTACCAGTAAATGAAAATCTCCCTGCTTAAACTGCTGAATGGTCTTCATCCTCCTGGCCTGAGGGATATCCCCATGTAGTGACTGACAAGCATATCCCTTGCGGGATAAAAAGCTTTGAACCTTATCAACTGCAATTTTAGTGTTACAAAAAATCATACAGCTTTCAGGCCGTTCAATTAGAAGCAGGTGGTTCAACTCCGTGTTCTTTTGCTGGTTATCAATACGGTAGTATATTTGTTCAATTGTATCAACTGTTTTTGTTTGCGATTTAATTTCTATAGTTAAAGGTTGTTTCATGTATTCCTTGCATATCCTACGGATTTCAGGCGGGATGGTAGCTGAAAAAAGCAGAGTCACCCTATCTTTTGGCAAGGTTCTTATAATTTTTACTACTTGATCTAGAAAGCCCATGTCAAGCATTCTGTCTGCTTCATCAAGTATTAGAAAACGTATGTTTTTGGTTATCAAATTTCCGGTATGAATGTGGTCATAAGCGCGGCCAGGTGTTCCTGTGACAATGGAGATACCACGTCTTAGAGCCTGAATTTCTACATTCATACTGTGCTGACCATATACTGCAGTTGTATGGTGATCAAGATGTTTGGCCATTTTTTTTAGCTCATTGTCTACTTGGACTGCAAGTTCGCGTGTTGGTGTGAGAATCAGACCCTGTGGTCCATCTGCTTTAGGATCAATCATTTGCAGCATGGAAACGCCAAAAACTGCAGTTTTGCCACTGCCAGTTTTAGACATTACAATCAGATCTTCATGATTCAAAATGTGGGGAATTGCTTTGCTCTGTACTTCTGTAGGTGCCTCAAAACCCATTTCTTCTAAGGCCTTTAAAATTGGCGGCGAAATGCCCAGATCATTAAAACTGTTTTTCATTATTATCCTCTTTCGTAATTTGTGAGATGTTTAGATTATAACATTTATTTTGAGTTTATTCTAATTTATTTTGCGGTTGATCAAATTCTATCATACGCACAAGAATTTGTGAAGCATCATTAAGCTCATTTTCTACCGATTTAATTAAGGTTGTGCTTAAGCTAAAGTAAACGCTGAGAAAAGGATTGCATTTAGACAGCTTGCTGTGCTATAATGCTATTAAGAATAGTTGAGATGAGTTTATATTGTGAAGAGATGAGAAGAGACGAGGCTAGATGCGATAATTTAATTGCGTTCTATATGCCAGGATTCTTTGTTCTGGCTTTTTTAGTTGGTTCAACTCTCATGTCTTCCTTGTGAAAACAAAGGAGGCATCAAAATGTTTTATCCATGCATTGATGAAGTCAAGGATTTAGCCAAAGACTTTACTATTATTCCTGTTTCAATGGAAGTTTATGCCGACATGGAGACACCTATAAGCCTTTTTAAAAGATTTGAGCAAAGTAAATATTGTTTTCTTTTAGAGAGTGTTGAAGGCGGTGAAAAGTGGGGACGGTATTCTATTATTGGTAGAAATCCTTTTATTGTAGCCAAGAGCTATAAAAACAAAACTATAATTGAAGAAAAAGATGGAAAGGTATCTGAAGTTGAAGGTAACCCGGTTGAGGTAATCAGATCACTTATGGAGAAATTCAAAGGAGCCAGTTTGCAAAAGATGCCGAGGTTTAGTGGCGGTGCTGTTGGTTTCTTTGGATATGACATGATAAGGTATTACGAAAATCTTCCTAATGTACCGGAAGACGACTTGAACCTGCCTGAAAGTCATTTCCTGTTTACTGATGAGGTGCTGGTTTTTGATCACTTAAAGCAAAAGATTCATATAATAGTAAATCTTCACGTCGATGGAAACTTGGAAAGAGGCTATAACAGTGTTATAGATAGAATTAAGTCAATTTATAATGAGATTTTGGATACAAGATGGAAGACCACTGATAATTTCAAACCTGACTTTGATAAAAAGAACCCGGAGTTTAAATATACAAGCAATGTTACCAGAGAAGAGTATTGTGAAAATGTTTTAAAAGCAAAACAATATATAAAAGATGGAGATATATTTCAGGTGGTTTTGTCTCAACGTCTATGCGTTGAAACCAACCAGAATCCGTTCAACGTATACAGAGTGTTGCGTTTAATAAATCCATCCCCATATATGTACTATTTAAAGTTCAATGACTACAATATAGTCGGTTCATCGCCTGAAATGCTGGCAAGGGTTGAGGAGGGTACAGTTGAAACGTGTCCGATAGCTGGTACCAGGAAAAGAGGTCAGACAAAAGAAGAGGATGAAGCTCTTGAAAAAGAACTTTTGGCTGATGGAAAAGAACTGGCCGAGCATACAATGCTTGTTGACCTTGGAAGAAATGATATTGGAAGAGTATCACGTTATGGGACGGTTAAGGTGAAGGATTTAATGCATATAGAAAGGTACTCACATGTAATGCACATTGTTACTAATGTACAAGGTGCTATAAGGGAAGATAAGACAGCATTCGATGCAATGATGTCAATTATGCCTGCAGGAACTTTGTCGGGAGCACCAAAGGTGAGGGCAATGGAGATTATTGATGAGCTTGAGAATGTAAAAAGAGGCCCATATGGCGGTGCTATCGGATATCTTAGCTTCAATGGAAATCTGGACAGCTGTATCACTATAAGAACAATGATCTTTAAAGATAACAAGGCATATGTTCAATCTGGCGCCGGAATAGTAGCCGATTCAGTTCCGGAAAATGAATATGAGGAGTGCTTAAATAAGGCAAAGGCACAGCTAAAAGCATTAGAGGAAGTTGGTGAAATAAGATGAGTGGGAAAATATTGATAGTAGACAATTATGATTCTTTTACTTATAACCTTTATCAGTATATTGGTGAGATAAATCCAAACATAGAGGTATACAGGAACGACAGAATAACTATTGAAGAAATCAGGGAGAAAGCTCCTTCGCACATTATAATTTCACCAGGTCCGGGATTTCCTAAAGATGCAGGGATAAGTATTGAACTTATCAAAACGTTGGGCAAATATATACCTATAATGGGAGTATGCTTAGGACATCAGGCAATAGGTGAGGCATTTGGAGGAAAGGTTATACATGCAAAACAACTTATGCATGGAAAAGCTTCAGAGATTTTTGTAAATAGGGAATGTGCTTTGTTTAAAACGCTAAATGAAAAAATAACGGCCGGAAGATACCATTCACTTATAGTAGAGAATGAAACGCTTCCTTTGTGCCTGCAAGTTACTGCCAGGGCTGAAGATGGCGAAATAATGGGTATAATGCACGAAACTTATCCGGTTTATGGAATTCAGTTTCATCCGGAATCAATTCTTACACCGAATGGAAAATGCATATTAAGAAATTTCCTTGAAATTAAAATATAAAAGCTTCTAAGAGGTAAAGAGGAGATTAGGTAAGATAATCAGACAATATTAAGAAGAGAAGAGAGGAGAATTTAGAATGGTAAAAGGGGCAATTCAAAAATTAGTTGAGGGCAAAAATTTAAGCGAGAAGGAAATAATAGATGCATTAAACTGCATTATGGAAGGTGAAGCAACTCAGGCACAAATAGGAAGCTTTATTACGGCTCTCAGGATTAAGGGAGAGACTATTGAAGAAATAACCGGATGTGCTAAGGTAATGAGAGAAAAGGCAGATAGGATAATGCTGAATAAGGAATACTTCATAGACATTGTGGGAACAGGCGGAGATTGTTCATATACGTTTAATATTTCAACAGCAGCAGCTTTTGTAGCTGCAGCAGGAGGAGTAACTGTTGCAAAACACGGAAATAGGTCTGTATCAAGTAAAAGCGGAAGTGCCGATGTTTTGGAAAGTCTGGGTATTAATATTTCATTAGAACCTGAAAAGGTAAAGAGATGTATTGAAGGGCTTGATATAGGCTTTATGTTTGCTCCGACCTTTCACAAATCAATGAAACATGCAGCAGGCCCTAGAAAAGAGTTGGGGATCAGGACAATATTCAATATTCTTGGACCTCTTACAAATCCAGCTGGCGCAAAAGGTCAGGTTCTTGGGGTGTTTAGTGAAAAATTAACCGAACCATTGGCTTATGTTCTTTCAAATCTAAATGTTGAAAATGCCATGGTTGTATACGGAATGGACGGAATGGATGAAATATCCCTATCTAGCCTAACAAGGGTTTCTGAATTAAAAGACGGTAAAGTCACTACTTACGATTTGAATCCTGAGAACTATGGGTTGAAAATGGTGAATAAGGCGGATATTATAGGGGGAGACTCAAAGGAAAATTCGAAGATAATTTTAGATATATTTAGTGGAGAAAAGGGACCTAAAAGAGATATTGTAGTATTAAATGCTGCAGCGGCTTTATATGTAGGAAAAGCAGCAGAAGATATTAAATCAGGCATAAAAATGGCAGAAGAAATAATAGATAGTGGAAAAGCATTGGATAAGTTGAATGAGTTAAAAGCGCTTTCAAATTCGTTTATTCCTGTTTTGTATTAATGCTTTTTTGATATGACAAACTTGGAGGTATTTATGATTTTAGATAAAATTGTAGAACAAAAAAAGATACAGCTTAAAGATGAAATGAGCAGGATATCAATTGAAGGTTGGAAACAACGGATTAAAAGGCCTGGTATGCACAGCCCGCAGAACTTTTTTAAAGCACTTAAAGATAATAGTGATATATCAATAATTGCTGAGGTAAAGAAAGCTTCTCCTTCGAAAGGAATAATTAAAGAAGAGTTTGATCCGTTGATGATTGCCAGGGAGTACAGCGAATCTAATGTGCAGGCAATGTCTGTTTTGACAGAAAAAAACTTCTTTTTGGGTGATGACGATTATCTCGTAAGGATACGACAGGCATATCCTATTCCACTCTTAAGAAAGGACTTTATTATAGATATGTGGCAGGTATACCAATCAAGGTGCCTTGGAGCAGATGCAATACTCCTGATTACATCCCTGCTTTCTGACGAAGACTTGAAGAAGTTTCAGGTTGTTGCTGGTATACTTGGTATGCAGTGTCTTGTTGAGGTTCATAACAAGGAAGAACTTGATAGGGCATTGGAATCGGGTGCTCAAATAATAGGAATAAACAATAGAGATCTCAATACTTTTAATGTAGATATTAAAACAACTGAGAAGCTTATGAATTATATTCCAAATGACAGAGTTGTTGTCAGCGAAAGCGGAATAAAGGATTACAGCGACATTAAATATTTAAAAGAACTTGGCGTTGATGCAGTATTGATTGGTGAAACATTTATGCGCGCTCCGTCTATTAAGGAAAAAATAAAAGAGCTTAAGGGGACAATGAGAGTATAACTTTTACTTTTTGTGTGACAGTTAGGCTTAAGCAAAATCAGAGGAAGTTATATTTAGGAATGGTGTAGACATGACTAAAATAAAAATTTGCGGCATAAAAAGGATCGAAGACATTCAATTTGTAAATAAGTATAAGCCTCAGTACATAGGTTTTGTATTTGCTGAGAGCAAGCGCAGGGTATCTGTGGATCAGGTCAGGTATTTAAAGCAGGGGCTTGATCCGCAGATAAAGACTGTTGGGGTATTTGTGAATGAAAGCATTGATAAAATTGTTGAGGTTCTCGCTGAGTGCAAACTGAACTGCATTCAGGTTCATGGAGATGAGACTCCACAGTATATTGATACGCTAAAGGGAGTACTGGGCTCACAGCCTGCAGGTAAGGGTGTTGAAATTTGGAAAGCTGTAAGGGTAAAGGATGAAAAATCTATAGCCATGCTGAAGTCGTATGTGGTTGATGCATTTTTATTGGATGCCTTTGTAGAAGGTTCGTATGGAGGTGCAGGAAAGGTTTTTGACTGGAAATTGGCAAACCTTGCAAAGTCATGTGGAAGGATTTTTGTGGCGGGAGGATTAAATGCTGACAATGTCTCAAATGCGGTTGAAGCTTCAAGACCATATGGTGTAGATGTGAGCAGTGGTGTTGAGACAGAAGGCTGTAAGGACGAATCCAAAATCAGATGCTTTATGGATAAAGTAAAGGGTGTTGATAATTGTGAAGTGTTGTAAGTCTTCGTTCATATATACAATAGACAAATGGCCAAGCAACAATCTTGTTGTAGACAGTTATTCCTTTAAAGCCTTTTGATAGCGCGTCCCTGGGTATGTGAAAGCTTATTTCTGAATATATATGAAATAGGTCATATTTTAGGGAGGCGGATTTTTTTATGAAATCTACAAAATCAAAAGGCAAAGCATCAATTATAGGAACGGGGTTAGTTGGTTCATCTGCTGCATTTGCTCTTGCAATGAGCGGTTTGGTTTCAGAACTTGTGCTAATAGATGCTAATAAGGATAAGGCGAAAGGGGAGGCGCTTGATTTAAACCATGGGCTTTCTTTTTTTATTAATATGTCAATAACCTCTGGAGATTTTGAGGATGTAAAAGATTCAGATATAATAATTATCACTGCAGGAATTGCGGGTAAGCCAGGACAGGTAGAAGCTGACTTTACCGAGATGAACGTAAATATAATCAAAGATGTAGTTCCTAAGATAATGAAGAATTACAATGGAGGGGTATTACTTGTTGTTTCCAAACCTGTTGATATACTTACCTATGTTGTACAAAAATTATCAGGATTACCTGAAAATAAGGTGATTGGGACCGGTACAGTTTTAGAAAGCTCGAGATTGCGCTATCTATTAAGTGAACACTGTAATATGGACGTAAAGAACATTCATGCATATATAATTGGTGAACATGGGGAAAGTCAGTTCCCGTTATGGAGTGCAACAAATATAGCAGGCCAGAAATATGATGATTTCTGCGCTCTATGTACAAAAAAGTGTGGGAACGCTGAAAGAGTCAGAATTTTTAATGAAGTGAAAAATGCAGGAGCAAAAATAATTGAATTAAAAGATGCAACACATTATGCTATAGCAATGGGGATTGTCAGAATAGTTGAGGCTGTCTTGAAAAACCAGAATTCAATATTGACCGTGAGCAGTGTCATAAAGGATAGTTATGGGATAAATGATGTGGCTTTGAGCTTACCTTCCGTTGTTAATTTTAATGGAATTGAAAGGATGTTCAATATTTCATTGACACATGAGGAGCAAGATAAATTAAATGTATCTGCCATAAAGCTTAAAGAAATTCTTAGGAAAGTTATGTAGGCTTTAAAGAAAGAAAAGCTCAAAATCTGCTGAATATATACCGGCAGCAGATTTTGGGCTTTTGTTTTAAGTAGAAAATGTCCTGAAATTAATTAACTTTAGTGTTCGGTATAAATAAATATTTTATAGAGTAATTGTACATTTTAGTGTAAAATCTATTTAGTCCCTATATGTTTTTTGCATGAGGGCTTAAAATAGAAAAGGCGAATTTTGAAAGACAGGAAATAAGGAATAGCCAAAGTTATATTTTCAGCATTTCTGAGTAATGTTAAAATGTACATGGTGTAATTCTGTTAATATAGGAGGCACTAAAACGTGACAAGTAAAGCTTTATATATATCGGACCTTGATGGAACACTGCTAAGGAGTGATAAGGAATTAAGCGATTATACAAAAAAATCTCTAAATACTCTAATATCTAATGGTGTACACTTCTCAGTTGCGACTGCAAGGTCTTCGGCTACAGCTTTGAAAATTTTGGAGGGACTTAATATTGATGTTCCTGTAGTTTTGATGAATGGAGTTGTTATATATGATATTGCTCAAAAGAAATATGTAAAATTGGAGGTGATTCCAACTGAGACTGTCAGGGATATTATTGATATATTTAAAAAGCATGATATTACTGGGTTTATGTATGCAATTTCCAATAATGAACAGATAACATACTATGAAAATCTATGCACAAAGCCATTGAAGGATTTTTATGATGAACGTGTAACAAAATACGATAAGGCCTTTGAAAAGGTTGAAAGCTTTATAGACAAGACAACGGATAATATCATCTACTTTTCCTTTATGGATCTATTCGATAGGTTATATCCAATTCAAAATGAATTAAAGAACCATCCGGAAATAGAAGCCGTGCTATATAGAGATGTTTATAATGAAAACATATGGTTTTTGGAAATACACAGTAAAAACGCGTCAAAGTATAACGCTGTAAAATACCTGCGTGAATATTTCGGGTATGATAGGATAATAGGTTTTGGCGATAATCTAAACGATATACCACTGCTGAAGGCCTGTGATGAGGGTTATGCAGTTTCAAATGCGGTTGATGAACTTAAGGAAAAGGCAAATGGGGTTATTGATGACAATAATTCAGACGGTGTTGCGAAGTACATTTTCGAAAGGGAAGCGGGCAGAGGCTTTTAGAATTTAAAAAGCTGTTAACTGCCATATTCCTTCGATTTTAAGTCAAAGCGTCAAAAATACACTTGCAGGTAATTGTGCACTTTTGGTAGGTATGTTAATATTATATCCTGAGGTGATTAAATTGTTAATTATAGGTTTGAATGGTAGTCCAAATAAGAATGGAAACACCAAATTTTTATTGAACGCAGTTCTTGATAAGGTTAAAGATATGGGGGCTGAAACTGTTATACTTGAGGTCCCTGAACTTTTGAAATCTGCAAAAAACAGTTTTTGCGTTTCATGTAGTACACCATGTTCCGGTGCATGTTATAAGGATACAAAGCTGGAAGAAGCGTATGAGTTGATGAGGAAAGCGGATGGATTACTGCTTGGAAGTCCTTCTTATTTTGGAACTGTGACTGGACAAATGAAGGCCTTCTTTGATAAGACAAGAAAGCTAAGAGGGGAAAAGGCTTTTTATAATAAGATTGCAGCTGGTGTTACTGTTGGTGCATCGAAATATGGAGGTCAGGAGACAACTATGAAAGCGCTTTATGACATTATGATGGTTCAAGGTATGATGATCGTAGGCGATGGCTATTTTGAAGATGATTGCGGTCACCATGGTGTTTGTGCACATAAACCGGCAGAAGAGGACGATTTCGCTCAGAAACGTGCTTCTATTCTGGCTAAGAGACTTTTTGAAGTTTGCAATGCAACTGAATCATTAAGAAAATAGAACCTAATAAACTCACTAGATTGGAGCTTACGTGGGACTTGGGTTCTGAAAGTGCAGGTAAACATGAAGCTAAGGAACATTGTTTCCTTTGTATCGTGTTTAGTTGGACTGATAATGGCTGTGAGAAGTTATAAAAGATTTGATTGGAGTTATAAAAGAAAAGAGAAACGGCTAATTTGCTGTTTCTTTTGTTTTAAAGATAACCCAATGTATAAATATCCAATTATAAATTAAAAAAATTATCATGTCTTATTTTTTTTGTTATTAAGTGTTATAATAAATTAGATATATTTTTTATTAATAAGAGGTTTAATTAGGCCAAATAAGGCTAGACCTTGAAATTATGCAAGAGTTATACTTTCAGCATTCTCAAATGCTTTCTTATTATAGATTAATGAAGTTGGTTTATTGATATTTATTTAAATCAGGAATTAACGCATTACAGTAAAATTATCCATATAGGCAGTTGGTATTGTGATTTTATGGTTAGAAGGAGATATATATGTCAAAAGAACGGTTTAATATATTTACAGGGCACTTTGGAAGCGGAAAGACCGAAGTAGCTGTAAACTTTGCTTTAAATGCTACAATCAGCCTTAAGAATGTTGCTATAGTTGATTTGGATATAGTTAACCCGTATTTTCGTACAGCTGATGTGAAAAATGAGCTTGAAAATAGTGGAATTTGGGTGGTTACACCTATGTATGCAAATACAAATGTTGATGTTCCGGCATTACCACCAGAGATGAATACTTTATTTGAAAAAAAAGAGTACAATGTTATTTTGGATGTAGGTGGTGATGACCTTGGTGCCAGAGTTCTGGCAAGATACAGGGATGATATTAAAAGTCAGGGATATTGCATGTATTTTGTAGTTAATACCAGAAGGCCAATGACAGATACTGATATAAAGCTAGAGCAGATGATTTATGAAATTGAAAGCTCATCGGGGCTAAAGGTCACAAAGCTTGTCAATAATACAAATCTTTTAGAATATACCAGTGTAAACGATGTTGTTGAAGGTCACAAAATGATTAAAAGAATATCTGACAAATTGAATATTCCAATTGGATTTGTCAGTGGTTTTAGTGATTTGATAGGTGAAGTGGAAAAGGAAGTTGATTGTGAAGTTTTTCCGTTAAAAAAGCTAATAAAATTGCCTTGGAATTAATGGGGGGAATACTTGTGGGAAATGTCAGGTTAAGAGAGTTTCTTGGAGAAGGATTTGTAATCAGGACAAAACACTGTAGTAGCTCTATCTGGGTAACAAATGTAGTGTATGCAATCAACGAGGATTTTATAGAAGTTGATATTGGCCTTGAGAAGGATTATATTGATAACATAATTATGATTGGGGACACGATGAAATGCAAGTATACTTCGGATGATTATGAATTTAATCTTATTGGTTGGGTAACGAGGATTAAGGCTGATTTTCCACAGAGTATCACTATTAAAGTACATGACATAGAGAAGTTTGCCAATAAACGTGATAGTTATAGATTTGACGTTTACCTTTGTTCTGTTATAAAAGTAAAGCGTTTTGAAGAAAAAGGTATTTTTGCGATACTGACCAACATTAGCCGAACAGGGGCAGCATTTGTTTTAAAAGAAGAACTGGAGAAGCAACTAGGCATAACGGATTTAGCAAAGATAGAAACTACTTGCATTTTTGAGGTTTATGTATCACCTGAGAACCAGATAACCTTTGAAGGAGTTATAAGAAGAAAAGGTGATAATGAAAGAGGTATAGAATACGGTGTTAAAATCACTGATATTGATATAAAAAGCGAAAAAGTATTATTAGAGCTTCTAGAAGAACTTGAAAAAAAAGATAAAGAGTTCTATAATAAACGAAGCAGCTTTTGGTCGAAACATAGCAAGTATAATAAGGGTGGAGATGAATAATTGGCATTTCTCTATCTCATAGATTAGATAAATTTGCCTGATGGTTATTCTTAAAAATCTATTAGTGCTAAGTGAATCTGAGATTTTGCTTATTTTGAAAAATACGGTTCTGTGGGTTATAGAAATCGTTATTGTTTAAACCACTAAGTAATGGGGGATTAAAGATGGCAAAAGTTACATTTTTTGAAGACCGTTGTAAGGGATGCAAGTTATGTACTACGGTATGTCCAAAAAATATCGTAGTTATTTTGGAAGATAAGATAAACCAGAAAGGATTTCATCCTGCTGGTGTATCTGAGATGGATAAATGTATTGGCTGCGCTTTTTGTGCTACCATTTGTCCGGATTGTGTTATTGAGGTTGAAAAATAGAATTCATTTTTAGTGTAATGAATTAAGGTAGGGGGACTTAGGTAAATGGGTGAAAAATTATTGATGAAAGGTAATGAGGCAATTGCCGAAGCTGCACTTAGAGCAGGTTGCAGGCATTATTTCGGATATCCGATTACACCTCAGACTGAAGTTGCACATTATATGGCAAAGAAAATGCCTGCACTTGGTGGTACGTTTGTACAGGCAGAAAGTGAAATTGCTGCCATAAATATGGTTTACGGAGCAGCAAGCGCCGGAGTAAGAGTTATGACATCTTCTTCAAGCCCAGGAATAAGCTTGAAACAGGAAGGTATTTCATACGCGGCTGGAGCAGAACTTCCGGCTGTTATAGTTAATATTGTAAGATGTGGTCCGGGGCTTGGTGGGATTTTACCTGCGCAATGTGACTATTTTCAAGCTGTTAAGGGCGGAGGTCATGGAGACTACAAATTAGTTGTTTTAGCGCCGTCTAGTGTTCAGGAATTATATGAGCTTACAGTTGAGTCTTTCAATATAGCAGACAAATACAGACAGCTTGTAATGATTATGGGTGACGGTGTTTTGGGTCAAATGATGGAGGCTGTTGAATTTAAAGATCAGGAAAATGTTGAAAAGATCGATAAACCATGGGCAACTGTAGGAACAGGACTTAAGAGAGAACATAATACTGTCACTTCAATCTATATTCAGCCTGAAGTACTTGAAGATCACAATAAGAAACTTCAAGCTAAGTACAAGGTTATTGAAGAAAACGAAGTAAGAGTTGAAAGTTATAACTGTGAAAATGCAGATATTATTGTTACCGCTTTTGGTACAACTGCAAGAATAGTTAAAAATGTTATTAAAATGGCTAAGAATGAAGGTATAAATGTTGGATTAATCAGACCTATTTCGCTTTGGCCATTCCCGGTAAAGGAATTTGAAAAGTATGCAGAAGTGCCGAAGGCTTTCCTGTCTGTTGAACTTAATGCCGGTCAAATGGTTGAAGATGTAAGACTCGCAGTAAATGGCAAAAGGCCGGTTTATTTCTATGGAAGAATGGGTGGAATGATTCCTACTCAGCAGGAAATTTTAGATCAGATAAAGCAAATATTAAATAAGTAAGAAGGGGAAGAAAAATGGCTACTGTTTTTAAGAAACCACACGCTTTGATAGATAAATCAATGCACTATTGCCCTGGTTGTACTCATGGTATTGTACACAGGATTATAGCAGAAGTGTTGGATGAGTTGGAGATAGAGGGTAAGACTGTAGGTATTTCTCCTGTTGGATGTACCTATAACAATTACGAATACTTCAATTGCGATATGGTACAGGCAGCACACGGAAGAGCTCCGGCTGTTGGTACTGGCGTCAAGAGGGCGAACCCTGATAATGTTGTATTTACTTATCAAGGTGATGGTGATTTGGCGGCAATTGGTACTGCTGAAATTGTGCATGCTGCTACAAGAGGCGAAAAAATAACTACAATATTTGTAAATAATGCTATTTATGGGATGACATCGGGTCAGATGGCTCCTACAACACTTATAGATCAGGTTACAACAACTTCACCATTCGGAAGAAAACCTGAAATTCACGGTTTTCCGATAAAGGTTTGCGAGCTTTTATCTACTTTAGAAGGTGCAGTGTTTGTTGAAAGAGTATCATTACATGATGTTAAAAATATTATGAATGCCAAAAAAGCTATCAAAAAAGCATTTCAAGTACAGATGGCTAACCTGGGTTTTGGAATAGTTGAAGTATTGTCCTCCTGTCCTACAAACTGGGGAATGCACCCAGTAGATGCTTTAGGATGGATTAAGGATAAAATGGTTCCTTTTTATCCATTGGGTAATTTTAAAGGCAAGGACTTGGAGGTGTAATTTGATATGAATCATCAAGACGTTATAATAGCAGGATTTGGTGGTCAGGGTATTTTATCTGCCGGAAGGATTCTAGCATACGCAGGAATGCTTGAAAATAAAAATGTATCATGGCTCCCTTCCTATGGACCTGAAATGAGAGGTGGTACTGCAAATTGCAGTGTAATTTTATCAGATGAAGCAGTGGGATCACCAATAATAAATTATGCTACATCACTTATTGTTATGAACGGTCCTTCTCTTGAAAAATTTGAAAGCATGGTAACCAGTGGAGGCGTTATTATTACAGACAGCTCACTTATAGAAAAAGTTCCTACTAGAAAAGATGTTAGTGTTCACTGTGTACCAGCTACAAAGACTGCTTTGGATATGGGGAATGGTACATTTGCTACTATAATCCTATTAGGTAAACTTATTGCAGCAACTAATATTATTTCAAAGGAATCGTTTGCTGAAGCTTTGAAAAAGACACTTCCAGCGAAAAAGCATTATTTGATACCTGAAGAAATAAAAGCATTGGAATATGGAATGGAGTTCTAGTTCCACGAACGTAAATTAATATAAAGTATATTGTCTTTGGACAGATAAAGTGCATTTTAGCATTACGAATGAGTTAAGATTTGTAATGTAGAATGCACTTATTATTTTATGAATTCCTCAAATTGACCACGTCAAAAATCGAAATTAATATGTTTTAGGCATCCTTTTTTTGGGAATAAAATGATTCAAGCATATGGAAAAGGGCTACAACGATTAGTTGTAACCCTTTTCAGTGTATAGGGGTTTATAAACATCTGTACATAAAGTGCAGACTATTATACATTAAATAATAACTGCCCGTAAGTTGGGAATGGCCACATTTCTTCATCAACAATCATTTCAAGCTTGTCAGCCACTGCCCTCAACTCACTCATTTTTACAAATACAACATCCCTGTACATAGCAGCGTGATCGAATGTATCACCTGAGAAGTTTGCAGCATCTGAAGTAGCTTTTTCAAGGGAAGTTATATTCTTTTTAAATTGTGCCAAAAGTGTTGAGACTTCAGAGAGAAGTTCCGTTTGGGCGCTTATATCTACACTCAAACCTGTTGCCTGTATGGAAGCAATTGTACTTGCAATGTTTCCTGTGAAGTCAATAACAGCAGGTAATATCTGACGTTTTGCCATGTCAAGCATTGTAAGGGCTTCAATGTTAATTGATTTGATATATGTTTCAAGTATTATTTCATAACGTGAGTGAAGCTCAGTTCTATTTAATACGCCATGTTTTTCAAATACATTTAAGTTCTTTTCTTTAACCATTGCTTTTGTAGCTTCAACAGTTGAACTTATATTTGGAAGACCTCTTTTTTCAGCTTCTTTTACCCAGTCTTCTGAGTAGTTATTGCCATTGAAGATAATTCTCTTGTGATTTGATACTATTTCTTTCAACAAAAGCTGTACTTCAGCATTAAAGTCTTTAGCTTTTTCGAGGCGGTCTGCTATATCGCTTAGTACTTCAGCAACTATTGTATTTAATACAAAGTTAGGTCCTGAAATGGAACCTGAAGATGGAACCATTCTAAACTCAAACTTGTTGCCAGTAAATGCAAACGGAGAAGTTCTGTTTCTATCAGTTGCATCTTTTGGAAGTGTAGGAAGTGTATTAACTCCTATTTTAAGATCTCCATTTTGAATGGAAGATTTTGCTCCGCCATTTTCTATCTGTTCAAGTATGTCTGTAAGTTGATCACCAAGGAAGATTGAAATGATAGCCGGTGGGGCTTCATTTGCTCCAAGACGGTGGTCGTTACCAGTATTTGCAGCAGAAACTCTAAGCATATCAGCATATTCATCTACTGCTTTTATAACAGCACACAAGAATACTAAGAACTGTGCATTTTCATGTGGTGTTTTTCCTGGATCAAGAAGGTTCTGACCGTCGTTTGTACTCATTGACCAGTTATTGTGTTTTCCTGAGCCGTTAACTCCTGCAAATGGTTTTTCGTGCAACAGGCATACAAGTCCATGTCTTAACGCAACTTTCTTTAATGTATCCATGATTATGTGGTTATGGTCAGTTGCAACGTTTGTTGTACCGAATATTGGCGCTAATTCATGCTGCGCAGGTGCAACCTCATTGTGTTTTGTCTTTGCAGATACCCCTAATTTCCAGAGTTCCTGATCTAACTCTTTCATGAAATTAGAAATTCTTTCTTTAAGCGTTCCAAAATAGTGGTCTTCCATTTCCTGACCTTTTGGAGGTTTTGCACCAAATAAAGTTCTTCCTGTATAAATTAAATCTTTACGCTGATCAAAAAGCTCCTTGTCTACAAGGAAGTATTCCTGTTCCGGTCCAACTGTTGTTATAACTCTTGTTGCAGTAGTATTTCCAAATACTCTCAACACACGAAGTGCCTGTGTTGATATTACTTCCATTGACCTTAACAGAGGTGTCTTTTTGTCCAATACTTCGCCTGTGTATGAACAGAATGCTGTAGGAATATACAAAGTATTGTCTTTAATAAATGCAGGTGATGTGCAGTCCCAAGCGGTATAACCTCTTGCTTCGAATGTTGCTCTAAGGCCTCCTGATGGGAATGATGAAGCGTCAGGTTCACCCTTAATAAGTTCTTTTTCTGAAAACTCCATAATTACTTTTCCATCGTCTGTTGGAGAAATGAATGAATCATGTTTTTCAGCAGTGATCCCTGTCATTGGCTGAAACCAGTGAGTATAATGTGTTGCACCCTTTTCTATAGCCCAGTCCTTCATAGCGTTGGCAACAACCTCTGCTACTTGTGGAAGAAGTGGAGTACCTTCATCTATTGTTTTCTTTAAAGCCTTATAAGTTGGTTTAGGGAGACGTTCCCTCATGGTTGCATCATTAAAAACGCTTGAACCAAATACTTCTGTCAAAGAATGTGTTTGTGACTCGAAGTTAGACATTTTAAAATCCCCTTTCAATATTATTAATATAAATTTTCAACTATGTTTTCGTGAAGTAAGTCATAATAAAAGAGCGTATCAAAAAAAATCTGAAACGCCCTTGTTTATCATATAATACTTATAGACTTTATAAAACACCACTGTTTGAACCTATAAAGTTTAATGTATATCTTATATAATAATGTGTTTCTAAGAAAAATGCAAGATACAATTTATACAATTTCAAAAAAAATTTTTACATGATTTTGTTAATATTAAACATGTGCATTATAGAGCTTTCTACTGGAGAGGTACTCAATTTCTTCTTCGGTGTAATTTTTAAACACGTGATCATGCATCGAATTTAGATCAAGCTCCCCTTCAATTTTATGAATATGGCCGTTCTCCGTTTTAATTGGCAGGCCTGTAAAGCCTGTATAGTAGTGCGAATGTCCATTGTAGGATGAAATACCAAAGAAGGTATGAATATGGAATACTTCAATTCCTATCATGCTATCGGTAATTCCGGTTATTTTATGTTTATGTCCACTAAAAGCTCTTGATTCAAATTTGTACTTATGCAAATGAGAGTTCATAAAAACCTCCTTTTAAAACGGCAAAGTAATATAAGGTATTTATTATTTTGCACAAAAAGGTTTTTTTTATAAACCCAATTATTGTATTAATTAATGTATATAAAATAAGATCCGTCAACCATTTTTGCTTTACCTGATAAGGTAGTGCTTTCAATTTCATATTTTTTTGTTATGGCATCTTTAGCATATCCTATGTAAGAGGTTAAAAGATCGCCTACACCTATGCTATGCTTTAAGTTTTTATTAAGCGTATTTATTAGACCTGGAAGTTTATCAATATTGGATATTGTTCCATGCTGTTTTATAAAGGCATTAATGAATTTTAACTGGTTATTCTTTCTTTCAACATCACCTATTTGAATGTGTTCGTTTTTAGTATTATAGCCCTGTCTAAACCGTACAAAACCTTCAGCTTCTTTACCGTTCAACTGCTGCATGCCTTTTTTCAGATGGATCGAAAGGTCCTGGTATGGGTCATCATAGTTCATGTCATAGGGTACTTCCAGATCAACTCCACCAAACAGGTCAACCATCTCAACGAAGCCTTCCGGATTTATTTTAACATAATCGTCTACTTCTATACCGAATTTCTCTTTTATTACACCAGCAAGAAAATTCATTGAATATGGTTCAAATTTGCCTTTATATTTTAAGTATGGGCCTATGTTATGTGCACAATTTATTTTGTAAAAGCCCGGATTATCTGCTTTGCCATGAATTTCAAGGTAATGTCTTACTTTCTCGTTGTAGTCAATATGCAGGTCCCTGGGTATCATAATTAGCTTGAGTTTTTCGTTTTCCTTATCAATGCTTAAAATACCAATAGTATCATAAAGCCCGCTTAATTTATCAGAACCTACAAATAAGATATTTTTACTTCCTTTTGTTACAAGCTGCTCTGAATATAAATTTTCGTTTGTAAGCCCAGCAATGGAGTCATAATCAATTTTACCCGGAGTTGAAATATTGGAAGGCTTCGGTATGTACTGGTCGTTTTTATCTGTGATATCAATGGGGTCAATAGTGGGCTGACTTTCAAATGTACTAAGTGCCTCCGTATTATCCTTGCCCAATAGGCCTAATTTACCGAGAGTGAATACTGAAACTGTTATCACAACAAAAACACTCAGCCATATAAAAACATTCTTTTTAAATCCGTTTTTAGAGCTTTTTTTCTTTCCCATGTTTTTCTCCTCTTAAATCCATCTTGAACTCAGTATTTTCTGAAAATTTTTATACATTGATATTTTAACATAAGAACACAGGGGTTCGGGCAAAAAAAGACAAAATTTAAGAAAAACTTAATCTATTCTATCTATTATTATATCGGAGTAATAAGATATTGGTTTTATGAGTATATATTTAAAAAACTGGAATGATATACCTGTATTTTGCTTGTTGAGATGTTTATGATTTAGGCCAGATGAAAAAGGTGATTGCTAAGTGTTATGTTCATAGTTTATTACATACAAGCTATGTTGACATATAGATATTACAAAAGGCAGATGAAAAGTTCATCCGCCCTTTGAATATTGCAAAATGTTAAGAGAAAGCGATTGAGTTATATTTTAACAGTCCAACCAAATTTGTCTTCAAGCTTACCACTCTGAATTCCTGTTATTGCATCATAGATTTTAGATGAAAGCTCACCGATTTTACCGTTATTTATTTCTACTACATTTCCGTTCCAGTTGAGTTCTCCAATTGGGGAGATAACAGCAGCTGTACCGGTTCCAAATGCTTCTTCAAGGGTACCGTTTGCATGAGCATCGTAGATTTCCTGAATAGCTATCTTTCGTTCTGTAACTTTTACACCCATGGAATTGAGAAGTTCAATGGTGGATGATCTTGTAATACCAGACAGAATACTACCTTCCAAAGAAGGTGTTATAACCTCTCCATTTATCTTGAAGAATACATTCATAGTACCAACTTCTTCAACATATTTTTTCTCAACGCCATCCAACCATAAAACCTGAGTATAGCCTTTTTCCTTGGCTTCCATCTGAGCTTTCAAACTGGAAGCATAGTTGCCGGGAGTTTTTGCAAAACCAATTCCGCCTTTTACTGCACGGACATAATTGCTCTCTACATAGATTTTTACAGGATTCAAGCCTTCTTTATAATAAGCACCAACAGGTGATAGAATAATCATAAACTTATAGGTATGAGAAGGTCTAACCCCAAGATTTGGATCGGTTGCTATAATAAATGGACGTATATAAAGTGATGTTCCTTCTGCTTCAGGTATCCAGTCTTTATCAACGTTTACCAGTGCTTTAACTGCCTCAACAGCAAAATCAACATCAATTGAAGGTATACATAATCTGTCGTTTGAAATGTTTACTCTTTCCATGTTCTTTTTAGGCCTGAAAAGAAGTATTTCCCCATTAGAACCTTTGTATGCTTTTAAGCCTTCAAAAATGGCTTGACCATAGTGAAATACCATACATGAAGGATCAAGACTAAGGGGAGCATAAGGAACGATCTTTGGATCGTGCCATCCCTTACCCTCAGTGTATTCCATTATAAACATGTGATCTGTAAAATATAATCCGAACCCTAAGTTGTTTTGATCAGGCTTTTGTTTAGGACTTTTCGTTTTTTCAATTACAATTTGGTTGGACATAGTGTATAAACCCCTTTCAAAATATATCTAAAAATTAAATTGGTAATAATTAGGTATTTAAAACACACCCCATAGCATGGGGCAAAAATCTTATATCTATTATGCAACTTTTTAGTTCAAAAATCCAGCTTTTTATTAAATTAGTTATAGAAAGTTTAACATAAAATATAAAATGTGTAATAAAGGATAAAATATTAGGAGTGAATTATATAATAGAAAGATATGTTTTTTAACTATATGTGCTATTTGTATTGCTATGTTGTTACATTATTTGCTATTATTAATATGGTTGAGACTGTTTTTTCGCGGAAAGCATTTGGGCTTATCAATTCCTATTTTCGTGAGATAATATAACTAAAGCTATTGAACGCATTGCTTAATATAATTATCAATTATATGTTAAATATAAATTTGGGAGGAAAATATGATAGAGAAGTTTTATCCAAGGCTCAAAATAGATAAAGTTCAGGATATAGAACTTAATATGCTTACAAAAAATAAAATAAAAGGACTTATCCTTGATATTGATAATACTCTTGTACCGGAACATGTGGCCGAGGCAGACAAGAATGCGGTGGAATGGATTGCAAAAGTAAAAAACGCCGGCTTTAAAGTTTGTATTGTTTCTAACGCTTCTGAAAAAAGAGTGGTTAAATTTAATGAAAAGCTGCAGGTAAATGCAATTCATAAAGCCTCAAAGCCTGGAAGCAGGGCATTTATGAAAGCTGCAAGGCTTATGGATATAAAAGCTGAAGAAACTGCTGTAATAGGTGATCAGATTTTTACCGATATATTTGGTGGAAACAGAGTAAATATGTTTACAATACTTGTTAAACCTATTGACAAGAGGGAAGTCATTTATGTCAGGGCCAAAAGGATCGCAGAAAAGTATGTACTTGCAAAGCATGAAAAATTATTATCAAAATCAAAAAGATAAAAGGAGGTATTATGAATATTGATTCCAGCGTTACAGGTAAGACGAGACTTCTGGGCTTAATCGGAAATCCTGTTGAACATTCTGTTTCACCTCAACTTCATAATTCACTGAGTTTGTTGTTAGGTTTAGATCTTTTGTATGTACCGTTAAAAGTGGATAAAGAGAATCTTGAGGTTGTAGTAAAAGCTCTAAAGGCTGTAGATTTTGTTGGTTTTAATGTAACCATACCGTATAAGCGGGACATTATGAAGTTTATTGATGATAATACCAAAGAAGCTATATTAATGGGATCGGTAAATACGGTAAAAAAAATAGAAGGCAGACTTTATGGGTATAATACCGATGGGGAAGGCTTCCTTAGAGCTTTTAAAGAGGCTGCAGGAACGGGATTTAAAGGTAAAAAGGTAGTCATGATAGGAGCAGGAGGAGCGGCAAGGCCAATTGCTGTGAAGATTGCGATGGATGGAGCTGAGAAAATCAGCATTGTAAACCGAACAACTCAAAAATCCGTTGAACTGGCTGAGGTTGTGAATGAGAATGTAGCTGAAATTGTTCAGGTATACAATTTTGAAGACAAGACTTTAAAGATGGCGTTTGAAGAAAGTGATATAATTATAAATACTACATCAGTTGGAATGAGTCCGGATATTGATAAGTCGCCGATTGAAAATATTGATTATTTCAGAAGTGGGCAGATAGTTTATGATATTGTATATAATCCCTCCAAAACAAAATTTCTTGCAGATGCGGAAAGCAGAGGATGTAAGGCAATTGGTGGTTTGGGAATGCTTTTTTATCAGGGCATAAATTCATATGAAATTTGGACAGGGGTAAAATTCTCTGAAAAAGACCTAAAAGATATTTACAAGTCTTTTATTACAATCCTTAATAAATAAATTATATAGTAATTAGATTTAAGAACCCCTTTTGGATTCAAAAAAAATTCAAAGGGGGTTTTTATTACGCCTCTTTCGAACTAAGTGAAAGCGGCAAAAGCAAAGTTGCTCGATGCTTGGAGCTTTTATTTAGGAGAATTTACAAAGCAAGCCTCCTAATTGTAAAAAATGTAGTATAAAGTAATAATGAACTATTACCGATATAACTATAGTTATAAGATAGTAGAAATAGGCTTTACTATGAATTCATCGCTAAAGGTGGATACTATGAAGAAACAAGTGCGAAAAAGGCTGGGGGATCTTCTGCTGGAAGTTGGTCTTATTACACCTGAACAACTTGAAAATGCACTGAAGATCCAGAAGACTACAGGAAAAAAACTGGGTGAAGTTCTGATTGCAGAAGGGGTTGTAACTCACGAAAATATTATTGAAGTTCTGGAGTTTCAGCTGGGTATTCCTCATGTCGATTTGGAGAAATACAATATAAATCAGGCTGCAACCATGCTGGTTCCTGAAGGTCTTGCAAGAAGATATGAACTTATTCCCATTTCCCAGCAAAATGGCATGCTTACAGTTGCGATGAGTGATCCTTTAAATGTTTTTGCAATTGATGATGTTACTATATATTCAGGTATGGAAGTTCAGCCTGTTATTGCTTCTTCTTCGGAAATAATTAAAGCAATCGGCAAGTATTACGGTAAACAACATGCATTAAGAGCTGTAGAGGAATTTAAAAAGGAAAATGAATCATCATTAAGGATAAACTCCGAAAACTCTGAAGATCGGCTAAGTGATGAAGTCAGCAATGCTCCTGCGGTTAAGCTGGTTAATTCAATTATTGAGCAGGCTGTGAGAAATAAGGCAAGTGATATCCATATAGAGCCTTTTGCTCAATTTATTAAAATCAGATTTCGTACAGACGGAGAAATGCACGAAGTAATGAAGACAGAAATCGGCATTATGAATGCTCTTGCAACGCGTATAAAAATAATTTCCGGTATGAATATTACGGAAAAAAGGTCTCCACAGGATGGTAGGTTTACTGTCAAAGTTGACGACAGGGATTTTGACCTTAGAGTATCAATCTTGCCTACTGTGTTTGGAGAGAAGATAGTTATAAGAATAGCTGACAAGAAAGCTTTCGTTGTTTCTAAAGATCAACTTGGCTTTAGTGATGAAGATAAGAGTAAGTTTGAGAAAATGCTCAAAAATCCACATGGTATAGTGCTTGTAACGGGCCCGACAGGAAGCGGTAAATCGACAACCTTGTATACTGCACTGAGTGAAATAAACAAACCGAATATAAATATAATTACCATTGAAGATCCTGTTGAATGTTTGATTGAGGGTGTAAACCATGTTCAAGTAAATAATAAATCGGGATTGACCTTTGCGTCGGGACTTCGTTCAATACTGAGGCAGGACCCGAACGTAATAATGTTAGGTGAGATAAGGGATGGCGAGACAGCTGAAATAGCTGTTAGAGCTGCAATTACAGGGCACTTGGTGCTTAGTACTCTTCACACTAATGATGCCCCGGGATCAGTTATAAGATTGATTGACATGGGAATTGAACCGTTTCTGGTAGCTTCTTCTCTTGTGGGAGTAATAGCGCAAAGGCTTGTCAGAAAAATATGTTACAACTGCAAACAGGAGCATATTGCAACTGACGAAGAACTCTCTGTGTTGGAGATAGATATACCTGTTCAGTTATACTCGGGAAAAGGTTGTGTTGTTTGTAACGGTACAGGTTACAAGGGAAGAATAGGCATTTATGAGATTATGGTACTTACAAGAAAGCATAAGGAACTTATTAATAAAGGCTGTACAGAGGAAGAATTAAGAAAATTGTCCATTGAAAACGGAATGAAATCGTTAAAAGATAATGCTCGGCTATTAGTGCTGGAGGGGAAAATTAGCATTGAGGAAATGATAAAGATTACATTTTCCAATGAAGAAAAATCATAAATTTGTGAATTACTTGTGGTATAATTAAGGCTATTTTTAACGAAAGCAAGCAAGGAGGATTATGAATGAATCTTGAAGCGCTTTTTAGAGCAACGGTTGAACAGGGAGGATCAGACCTGCACCTTACAGTAGGGGTACCACCTACCATAAGAAAGAATGGAAGACTGATAAGGTTGGAAGATAAGGCACTTGATGCAAAAGAAACTGAAGCATTTGTAAGACAGTTGGTTTCCGAAAAACAGATGGAAGAACTCGAGAAAAGAGGGCAGGTTGACTTATCTTTTTCATGGGATGGCATTGGACGTTTCAGGATTAATGCTTTTAAGCAAAGAGGTTCCTTTGGAGCCGCTATAAGGCTCGTAAATTCAGTGGTAAAGACTGTAGCGGAGTTAGGACTGCCGGGTATAGTTACTGAACTTGCAAGAAAAACCAAGGGCTTGATTCTTGTAACTGGTCCTACCGGGAGCGGAAAATCAACAACACTTGCTTCGATAATAAACCAGATAAATGAAGAGAGAGATTGTCATATTTTGACACTCGAAGATCCTATTGAATACCTCCACAGACACAAAAAATCCATTGTTAATCAGAGGGAGATAGGAAACGATTCTACTTCCTATGCAGCTGCGCTAAAAGCTGCACTAAGAGAAGACCCGGATGTAATATTGGTTGGTGAGATGCGTGATATAGATACCATTTCCATAGCAATAACAGCTGCCGAGACAGGACATCTTGTCCTTTCAACACTTCATACAACAGGAGCTGCAAGTACAATAGACAGAATCATAGATGTGTTTACGCCACATCAGCAACAGCAGATAAGGATACAGTTGTCGGTTATTCTTCAAGGAGTAATATCGCAACAGCTCCTACCGAGAATTGATAAACCAGGTAGGGCTGCTGTTATAGAAATTATGGTGGCAACACCTGCCATTAAGAACCTTATCAGAGAGGGAAAAACACATCAAATTGATTCTTTGATCCAGACGGGTGCAAAGTTTGGTATGCAGTCGATGGATAGCAGTTTGGTGAGCTTGTACAAAAAGGGAATTATAAGTCAGGAGGATGTAATGGCATATGGCTCATCTCAGGAAAACATAATAAGGTTTATGGGAAGGTAAGTTGTAAAATAAAGTGACGGAAGAAGCAAAAAATTGAGACTCATGGTAAAATCCATTGTATAATGTTTAGCAACCACGAAAAACAAACAAAGGAGAAAACCATGAGCCAGATTAATAATACCGCAAAAACAAAAAAATATAAACACCTAAAAGCAAGAGAAAGATATAGTATTGAAATATTGTTAAAAGAGGGATTAAAACCTTATGAAATAGCACAGCGCATGCAAAGAGGTATCAGAACAATAGAAAGAGAAATATCGAGGGGAAAGATAAAGCTTGTGAACTCTGATTTGACTTACAGAGAAGAATATTGTGCAGATGTAGGGCAACGAATATATTATGAGAATGCAAGGAACAAAGGACCTGGATTAAAGATAGGTAAAGACCACAAATTAGTCAAACACATAGAAAAAAAGATTGTAAAAGAAAAGTATTCCCCAGATGCAGTGATAGGAGAGATAGAAGCGAAAGGCTTAGAGTTTGAGACCCAAATATGTACAAAGACAGTATATAACTATATAGATTCGAGAGATGTGTTCTTAAACCTTACAAATATAGATCTTCCAGTGGAAAAAAGCTGGGCAAAAGGAAAAACTTATAAGAAAAATAAAAAATCCCGCATAAAAAATTTAAAAGGAACAAGCAATTGAAGAAAAGGCCTACAAAAATTGATAAGCGCGAGGGAATATGGACATTGGGAAAATGAATTGTGTTGTTGGAAACGTGAAGGGGAAAGGTGCAGTATTACTGGTTTTAAGTGAGAGAAGTATACGCGAGGAAATAATAATCAAAATGCCATCAAAGACACAAGAATCAGTAGTAGCAGCACTAGATTGTTTGGAGAAGAAATATGGTAAATCATTTAAGGATAAATTCAAAACAATAACAGTGGATAATGGTAGTGAATTTCTTGATTATGAAGGCATAGAACGGTCTGTGAGGGCTGGAAAAGATAAAAGGGTGAAACTATATTATGCACATCCATATAGCTCCTGGGAAAGAGGCACAAACGAAAATACAAACAAGCTAATACGCCGATTTATACCAAAAGGAACAGATATAGGGAGAATAAGTAAAAAGACGATAAAATGGATAGAAACATGGATAAATAACTATCCAAGACGAATATTAGCATATAAGTCTGCAATTGATATGGCTGCAAGTTAAAACCTTGGGACTCTGTCCCAAGCCCTGTCCTCGCCAGAAGGCAGCCGGTCTGTCATAACAGACCGGGAACAAAAGGATGATAGTGCAATGGATGTAAAGGGTCTCCGGCTTTGCCTACGATGAACGAGCTATGCTCGCCCTTGACATCCCGAACAATAGTGCCAATAGTTTGCATTATACAAGTTTACCAAAATTTTACCGTCACTTTAACTTGCAATTTATATAAGGTTTATGGGAATGTAAAATGATTATTGTAAATATGGATAATTTGTGATATAATTTAAATATGTAAAAAAAGGATTCATTTGTCTATTCATGTTTTATTTCATATATATAATTCAAAAAAGGATTTTGTATTCATAGTTGTGTAATTCTTTAAGACTCTAGAGTTGTGTTCTGTAGTGTTTCTAAATATAAAGGAAATTCTCTGTATATAATTGTAACAAATATCAAATTTCTCTAATAATTGCATGATGAAGGTTGCGTTGGATTGTTTTGGTTTTGCCTAAAACCGGAGTTTTAGGAGGAGGACAATGTGGCTACTTATAATTACAGAGCAAAAACAGTTACTGGAAACATTTCTGCAGGTAAAATTGATGCAACAGATAAAAATATGGTTGTATCACTTCTTAAGAATAGAGGTCTTTACCCGCTTGAGATTAGCGAGCTGAATTTACTTGATAAAGATTTAAAAATGGGTTCGGGTAAGAAAATACCCTTAAAGGATTTGTCTGTATTCTGTAAGCAGTTTTATACCATGGCTGATGCCGGCGTAACGATAATCGGTTCGTTGGATTTGCTTAGAAGGCAGACAGAAAACCGTAAATTGGCCAATATACTCAGCAAGGTTTATGAAGATGTACAGAAAGGTATGTCACTTTCAGAAGCAATGAAAGTACATAAAAGTGAGTTCCCTACTATTGTTATTAGTATGATTGAAATAGGGGAAATCAGCGGTAATCTTGATACTGTGCTGGATAGATTGGCAACTTACCTGGAAAAGGACAATAAAGTTAAACAAAAGATTAAGACGTCTATGGTATATCCAAAAGCTATTGGTGGTATAGCTATTGTTGCTGTAATATTCATGATGATTTTTGTTGTCCCCAATTTTATAACCATGTTTAAAGGTATGGGAAGTGAGCTCCCTTTACCGACAAGAATACTTCTAGCTATAAGCGACACATTTAAAAACATTTGGTTTCTGCTTGGTGCATCTATTGTTATTCCCAGCCTGGTTATTGCATATAAAAAATTTATAAAGACAGAGAGAGGAAAGTACATATATGACAAGATTGTACTTGGCCTTCCAATTGTAGGCAAGAATATGAGGAAAATAATCGCATCACGTTTTAGTAGATCTTTAAGTTTGATGTTAAAGACTGGTGTGCCCCTTATCCAGGCGCTGGAGGTGGTAGGAAACTTACTTGATAATGAAGTGGTTAACAAAGGTATGATAAAAGTTAAAGAAGACATCAAAAGAGGCTCAGGTTTAGCTGAACCTTTGGAGGCAGTAGGTATATTTCCCGTAATGGTAACTCATATGATCAGTATTGGAGAAGAAGCAGGATCTCTCGACTCTATTGTAGAAAAGGTGGCGGATTTCTACGATGATGAGTTAGACGCATCTATTGGAAAAATACTTGCAATGCTAGAACCTCTCATGATTGTAGCAATGGCTGTGGTTATTGGAGGGATAGTTATTGCAATGATTCTTCCCATCTTCTCAATGTACCAAAATGTAACGTAATCAAAAACATAGGAGGTATTTGTATGTTCAAAGGAATGAATAAGAAAAGAAAAAACAGTAAAGGGTTTACACTCGTAGAATTAATCGTTGTTGTTGCTATTTTAGGTATATTGGCGGCTGTTGCAGTTCCTTCAGTTCTTGGTTACCTCGATAGTGCAAAAGTTAATACCGATAATTCTAATGCAAAAGAAATAGAAGCCGCTATTTTAAGACTCGCTGCAAATAACAAGATTACATTAGGCGATACACCGACATCAGCTGCTTCAATAACAGAAGCAGTTAAGTTGGAAATTGATATGCCTGCTGTTCAACAAACTGGATATGGATTCTATTATGATCCTAAAACAGGAAGAGTTAAATGCGTTAAGACTTCGGAGGCTGCATCTACTTTACAGGCAATTCCGCAATAGAAAGTAATTTGTCTAATAAACTGCTGCTAATGTAGCATTCAATGTTGTTTAAGAATATGGTATATTTTAGAATAAATAGTTACATGGCTGACGCCACTCAGCCTTGTAACTTATTTTATATTGATTACTCATAAACCTTTTTACATAAAGGCTTTTTTCCTATATAATATAAATAAAATCTATATACAGAAGAGGAAAAATAAATGGAAATTATTTTGCTTATATATGTGACAGTTATTGGAGTAGTTATTGGTTCCTTTTTAAATGTATGTATTTATCGTATTCCGAAGGAGGAGAATATAGCTTACCCTCCATCACATTGCGGCAGTTGCGGTAAGAGACTGACGGCAGTTGACCTTGTTCCTGTTTTCAGTTGGTTATTTCTTAAGGGTAAGTGCAGGTATTGCGGCAGTAAGATATCGCCAAGATATGCCATTGTTGAGTCTTTAACGGGACTTACTTTTGCGCTTTTATATAATAAATTTGGAATTTCAGTAGATTTACTATGTTCCGCTTTTCTTATGTCAATTCTCATAGCAGTATTTTTTATTGATATAGACCACAGGATAATACCTGATGAACTGGTTGTTGCAGGACTTGTGGCAGGAGGTATTACAATTATATATAACGCTTTTTTCCCTATGAAGATATTTGGTGAAGGGGGAAAGTGGTGGGATCCTATACTTGGAATGTTTGCCGGTTCGGTTACGTTGTTGGTTGTTGGGTTAATAGGAATGTTAATTTATAAAACTGATGATGCAATGGGGGGCGGAGATATAAAGATATTTGCTCCGATAGGTATTTTCCTGGGATGGAAAATGACCTTTATTGCTTTGTTGGCATCTATTGTTCTAGCAGGGTTAATAAGCCTTATTCTGGTTATCATAAAGGTAAAGGGCAGGAAAAGTACTATCCCATTTGGACCATTTATTGTAATGGGCACTCTAATTACGTATCTTTATGGCTGGGATATTTTGAAATGGTATGTCAGCAGTTTGCTTTTCTGATATTAAAGCTTTCAATAAAATGGCTATATAGATAACGAACACCGAAGGTAAATCTATATAGCATTTAAACGTTATCTAATTTATATGAAAAACATCCTTTAAATTTAGTTTTAGAGTTTTTCGTCTATATTATTTTCAAAAAATTATTATTTAAATTATTAATTTGTACGATATAGTTTTTAGAGATTGAGGAGAATATAGTTTTTTTGAGAGATAAAAAGAATAATCGGCAGGAGGATTATACTATGCCCCAAATTAAAAATTATATGGAAGAAATAGTCTTTTCTTTAATGAAGGAAGTTTTGGATGATATAAATGTCTGCAGCTGTGAAAAGTGCATTCTCGATATAGCAGCAATAGCGTTAAATGATCTGCCTTCAAGATACATTGTAAGTGAAAGAGGCGAACTGTATTCTAAAGTAAATTCTTTGAAACAGCAGTTTGAAGTGGATGTAATAGCAGCTATTACAAAGGCTGCTGTGCTTGTCAAACGTAGACCCAGACATGAGTAAATTAAGGCCCAAAGTAAATGAAAGCCCAAAGTAAATGAAAGCTGTGAACTTAAAATGAGGAGCTATTTTATCTTTCAGTTTGGAGTGAGAGCTTATGTTTATGAAGAAATACCTTGCCATTGATATAGGAAACAGGAAAACTAAAATTGTCCTTGGCGGTATTGAGAAGGATAAAATAGTTGTGGATAATTATTTTATTACAGATACACCAACAGGAATAATGGAAGATGGAAAAATCACAAATCTTAATGGCCTCATTGCTATGCTTAAGGATTCCCTTAAGAAGGGGAAGATAAGAGGTAAGCATTTGGTTATGAGTATAACAGGTACAGGGATTATTACAAGGGACATTCAGTTACCTAAGTCTACAGATGAAGAATTGGAAAAAATTCTGGGGTTTGAGGCCCAACAATATTTTCCGGTTGAACTTGATAATTATATATTGGACTTTAAGGTTCTAGAAGAAATAGATAGCGGGGATGGTGTCTTCAATAGGGTTCTGCTGGTAGCTGCTCCTGTAAATCAAGTGGATGAGTTTATGAAAGTTCATAAAAGGCTTAATAAGGAAATTGAAGCTATAGATATACCTGCTAATAATATTTGCAAGGTACTTTTCGGTGAAGCATACGTGGGAAAAGAGCTTAATGGTAAAGAATTACCTCATGAATTTGCAGTTTTAGATTTGGGAGCTAAGACTACAGGCGTGTACATTTTCTCATCCGGTAAGTTAAAATTCAGCAGGATTTTATTAAATGGAAGCGGTGACATTGACGACCTGATTGCAAGTCAATTAAATGTCGATTTTTCTAAAGCGGAAGAAATAAAAATCATGGTAGGGAATCTAATTGCCGATGATGACCTTATCAATCCTAATAGTGAAGATGCTAAAATAAGCAACTTAATCAAGCCAGCTGTAAATAATCTAATGAGTGATATTAATAGATTCATAGAATTTTATAACAGCAGAAGTACCGGAAACAGGCTTGATAGGATTTTTCTTTGTGGAGGAGGAAGTAAGTTAAAGGGGATAGATATTTATTTCAGAACTTATTTTAATATTCCCGTTGAATTTTTAGACCCTCAAAAATTTGTACTTTACAAGGGACATAAAAAAATGGAGGAGTTTAGTGAAGATTTTGTTTTACTTGTAAATGCATTAGGATGCCTTGTGAGAAGTTAGGAATGTTTAGAAATATAACTTTAGGTGTTTCTTAGTCTTCTATCATGTAATTATTTTCGGGATGAGCGTAAAAAATATATTTAGTGTAGGGATGTATCACTATGAAGAAAATAGGGAAAAAAGGTACAACATTAGTTGAGGTCATCGCTTCACTTGTTATTGTTGGTATTATACTAACTCCGATTACAAGCATATTTTATATGGGTTACAAAAATTATTTTGTAGAAAATGACAGAATGACAGCCCAACAGGCAGCAAAAGATGTTTTGGAGATAATAACCAAAGACTTGAGGTTTTATGAAAATAAATATACTGAAGTAGATGCGATAACTGGGAAATCTTTGATAATAAAAGATGGTACTAATTTTCCAGGGGACGAGATAGTGTATTCCTTTGATGAAGGGCAAAAAATGATTTTAAGAAATAATGTTGCTTTATTAGAAGACAACACTATTTTGATAACTAATTTTTCAGTACAGGAAATAAAATTATCAGACTATGATAGTAGTTTGATAAAAATCAGTGTTACTGTTAAGTCTGGAAAAAGCGATGAAATTAATATGGAAGGCAGTTATAGAAGAAAATATAAATAGCCTAAAGTCGGAATTTGAGGGTGTGAGGATCATTTGAAGGACCTAAATCTTGTTCCTAAAAGTTATATCCTTAAAAGAAAAAAGCGCAAAAAAATGGTTTTCTATGGTCTTTTTAGTGTGGTTATTGTTGCTGCAATAATTGTTATAGTAGCGATACCTGTATTAAAAATACAGAGCTTGAAAAGTAGACTGGCTTTTTTGGATCTGAGTGAGAAGGAGGCAAGCAAGTACATAGAAACCGAAAATGAGTTTAATGTGGTTAGGAATATGTATTTGCAAAGGGAAAATGAGGCTAAAAGGCTTTCAAAGTCCGGCGTAGATATGTTAAAGATAATTGAGAAGCTGGAGAGCTACCTGCCAGATAGAATTTTTATACAAAGTATGGTTGCGAACAAAGCTGGAGATGGTCAGGTTGAGATCACTATAAGAGGGATTGCTGAGTCCGAAGAAGAAATTGCTACATTTTCCGATTATATATCAAAGGATGAATATTTTAGCGGTATAAATATCGGGTCTGTGAGTAATATGTATACCGCCGGCAGCAAAAAAGGTGATAATGAATTGAAAAACGACGGGCAAAAAGATAGTAAATCATCTTATAGTTTTGATGCAATAATATATTTAACAGCCGGGAAGTGATAATTGTGAAAATTTCTTTGAACGATAAAAGGGTTTTTATTATACTTGGCTTTTTAGGATTGGCTGTAATTTATTATAACTTTTTTTATTTAAACCAGCAAAAAGATATAAAAGAGTATATCAAAAATATCGAATACTATGAAGAAAACAGCAAAGGTAGTGACGGTGCTGCGTTAAGGGTTGCAGGAATTGACACTGAACTTAAGATATTTAACGAGAAGATGAAAATTCTGAGGAGTATGTTTCCCCCAGAAATTACCCAGGAAAATGTATTGATTTTAATAAAAAAGTTTTCAGAGGAATCGGGGTTTATAATTAATAATATAGCTTTTTCAGAAGTCAAAGCAGTCAGTGGAGATACGGCTACTAGTGCTTCAAGTAATACTGCTTCGAGTACTGTTGCTGAATCAAATACGGATACAAAATCGAAGGCTGATGATAAATCAGAAGCAAGTGCAGGGTCAGAGACGAATACCCAATCTACAGGTATCATAACGACCCAAGCAGCTAGTGTTGTTTTAAATGATAAAAGGTTTATAAGTGCCCTTGATTCATTAGGCATAGCTTATGGACAAACTATAGAAGCTAGCTCAGCCAGGGTTTCTATTCCGGATGGAAAAGGATTTTCATTAGGTATTAGTATTAGTGGGACAAGCAGTAATAAACAATTGAAGGATTTTCTAAATAAGATGAAGAACTTTAAAAACACGATTTCTATAAATAATGTTCAAATTAACAGCAATAGCGAAGATGAGCTTTTGGTTAATATGGAAATTGAGTTTTTTGGAATTGCAGATAAAAAAGCTGCATTGCAGGAGGATTTCTTTGATGTTAAATGGACTCCTTTGGATCCTGGAGGCAAAAATGATATTTTTAAACCTTATGAAGGATATATGGCACCTGGCGATAAATCAGCAACCACAAACGTAAACGACAAAAATGAAGCGCAAAATATTGAAGAACAGTTGGAAGGTTATGACTTTTCGATGAGAGTACTATCTTTTGGTGCTGATATGGCTCCTCCAACAGTATCTTTTGTTGGGAAAAGTGTACTTTCAAATGAAAGTACGATGCCAATCGTTTATGGTGATAATAGGGATAACGAAAATGTAGATATATATCTTGAAACTAAGGATGGAAAGTTTTACTGTAAATTTAAAACGGACCATGAGGCGTTCCCTGAAATGACCTACGTGAACCTTGCGCAGTTTAAACCATCGGGAAATGAAATAAAGATGCTTATTGATTCAAGCAAAAGAGTGTCAACTAACGATAATGCTGGGGTCACAATTACAGTAACAAACAAAACTCAAAAAAATATGGTTATTGATGTTGTAAATGATGATGATAATAGGCCTAGAGTCGTTATCAATAAAAGTGGAAATAATTCTATAATTAATTATAAGTAAGGAAGCCCATTTGGGTCAAATAAGGCTGGAACGTGAGATTATAGCCGAAGTTATGTTTTCAGCATACCAATAAAAACGTCTTTATATATTGATATCTTTGATGATAGGGAGATGGAAAATGAAAGCTAAAGGTATTTTCACACACCTATCTAAATTATCCGCAAATAAAAAGGGCTTAACGTTGATTGAAGTGATTGTATCTATTGGGATACTGGCTATTGTAACCGGTCCTTTTTTGGGTACAATTATTCTTTCAACACGAAATAATGCTTATTCCGAGCAGGTTCTTAAGGCTTCGGAATTATCGCAAACAGTAATGGAAGAAATCAAGTCAAAGCCTGATTTTTTAGATATTGAGGCTGTTTCAGAAGCTGATGCCAAAACTACGGATTATAAAGAATACTTGATGGAAGATGATTATAGGGTGATGTACAAAATTATAAAAAAAGAAGGAACTATATCATCGTTAAGTGGGACATACAATTTTCCAGAAATAAGTGATATACCTGATAGCAATTTAAACTTTTCGGTAAACTCGGGAAATGTTTATTTAAACCGTGTATCTTACAACTTAAACTTTGAGCTTGTTCCTGTAAATTACTTTATTGATATAAGCGAAGCAAGCGGAATATGCACTTATAAGTTTTATGATGAGAAGGGGTCTTATTTTCAGACAGCAGAGCTCTTGAATGTGACTGAAACAGACCCGATAAAAATCAAGATTGAATATTTAAATGGCAGTGAGGATATTTTTAAGTTAAATGTAAACCTGAATAAGGTTAGTGAGAATAGAAAGGTTATTTTTTACGTTGTTAATGATGAAGGAGATAGCCTGCAAATAAAGAATGTGGGGACGAGACCATTTTATCAATTTGATGAGGTAGGTACCAACTGTGAAGAATACTATAACGTACTCTTTAAGATTGAATTGATTGTAGAGTATAAAGGCCAGGAGTTAAATAAAATGTTATCATATGTAAAGAAAATCAGGTGATTTATATGTATGTCAGGTATTTGCTCAAGTCCAAAAAGGGTTCAACACTGATACTAACCATTCTGATAATTATAGTGATGTCTTTACTTGGAATTTCTCTTATGGCAGTAACTCTGAGCTCAATGAAAATGAGCATTTTTCATAATGATCTGGAAAAGGCTTACTCCCTAGCCGAAGCTACTGCGGAAGAAATAATCAGTAAAGTTGATCAAAAAGTTGCTGATATTCAGGAAGCTTCAAGGATTCAGGCTTCTGATGACTTGAGGGAGCAGATAAAGTATAATCCGATTTCCTTGAGAGATCCAGAAGGAAATATATCTTTAGAAACATCTGACCCTAATAATGTGTCAAAACTGGAGCAAGAATACGAATTAAAATATTTTACATACTTTAAAGATAGCTTAGTTACACAATTTGGTGCAGTAAACAATACTGACAAGATGAAAGAACTTCTTGGCACAGAAGAAATTGATGCTGATGGAATCACTGTTTTTAAGGAGTTAGCAACTGGCGATGGCAGGTTGATTTTTAGATCGGCCCAATTTGATAGTGCAAACTACACTTTAAGCATAAGGGTTGGCGGTTTGTATAACGGCTATGAAAAGGACATTGATGTTGTTTTGAACCTTTTGGCAGAACCTGATGATACACCGTACCAGCCGATAGTACAGTCAAGAATAAAAAATCCTGTTAAGTACGATATTTTAAAGAAGGCTATTGTGACAGAAAAAAATCTTATTGCTACAGGTGGAAATGTTACTGTTACAGGAGATGTTCTGAGCTTTGGAACAGTTCCGGTAGTTGATGACACACTTCTTCCAAAGGATAGATTTGAAGATTGGACTGCAAATTGGAACAGATATGGTGGAATTATGGTTGGAATGTGTCAGGATGCAGCGGATGTATGTGCTGAGATGGGGTTTGATTCAAGTAGGACAGGTACTAATAACTATGGTTCATTGACTATAAACGGTAATGCTTCTACCATGGGTTATATACATTCTCTCTATAGTACAAGTATTAATCCTTCAAGTATATCAATCACTGGGGACTCTTATGCAAGGTCTTTAAGATCAGAGAAAAATTCAAACTATTCGACTCTTAATCTAAACAACTTATCGACGCTTGACAACCTTCAAATTGATTCAAATGGTACAGTGGTAAACATAAATGGCGTATATAAGGGCCTGGTAGATACATCACATGTTATCGACGGAAGCGGCAGTTATACAGTGGCAACTGAGGATGAACTTGTTCCTAAAAGGACAAGCAGTGTAATTGTTAATGGGGACTCAATTTTAAACTTTATGGATGCAATATATATTGGTGGAAGTACTTTTTTTAAGAATCTGTTAGATGGCAGTGAGTTCCCTTATATGTCTGGAATATCTGCACTTAAATCAACTATGAGGATAAGCAATGCCTTTACGAAAGATGATCCTTCAAACCCGGAAAACAAAATATTCTGGTATGAGGGAGGGAGTTATATTGATCCTTCAGAAACAGCTAGTTTTAAGTCTTATTCAAATGGTTCTGTGCAAATGATTTCAGGAAGAGCATCCAGGCCAGACTATTTTCCACTTATTAACCGTGCGATGCATTTTAAAAAAGTTTGGACTGATCTCTGGTTGACTGACATTAATGGAATTTTTCCTACATATGTAAATGCTGACAGTATAAATATAATGGGTAATGGGATTACTGCTGATGGAAAACTTAGAGGTTACTCAAATGGAGTAATTATTGCAAATGGGACTGTATATGACAGCTATCAATTTGAGGAAATACATGATCCGTCATTATTTCACATAAATGTTCAAAAACCTGCTATTAAAGCATATTATAATCAGATTAGCGGTCTCTTAAGTGACTCCTACAATTCTGAATACACTAGGCTGAATTTTGCGGCACCTACCAAAAACATCAATAACTACATAGACAGCAACTTTGTCGGGACAAACATGATAGTTGCCAACAAGCCCTATGTAAGTTCAAATTCTGATTTGGGGTTTGTCTATTATGGAAATAAAGATGTAGAAATTAAAGAGTCCGGAGGAAATTGGTACATAAACAGTGAGATTATGCCGATAACCAAGGGGATAATTTATGTCGATGGAAATATTTATATCGACGGTGGTTTTGACTTTACAGGTACTTTATTAGCTTCAAAGAACATTATATTTTTGGGCGATGCAAATGTTACATATGATGAAAGTGCAATAGATGCACTACTTAAAGCAGATGTAAACATAAATGGCTTCTTTGGTTTGCTTACATATGAAATACCTGATGAGACACTTGAAAGTCAGAGGATATCTACAAAGAATACCAGGATAGAAAAATGGAATGAAATTAAGTAGGTTAAAGGTGATGGTTGCATGTTTAAGAAAACAAAAGTTGTAATTGTAATTTTAGTTTTTGTACTGCAGATGGTGATGCAGTTTGAATTCATTGGTACAACATCGTATGCTGCTAATACAGGAATTATAAGGGTTGAGTTTTTTAATAGCAACACATCTGACTCGATAAACACTATATACCCTAATTTTAGGGTTACAAACTTAGGGAGTACTTCTTTAGATCTTTCCAAAGTAAAACTGAGATATTACTACACAATAGATGGTGATAAAAGTCAAAACTTCTGGTGTGACTGGTCATCAGTTGGCAGTTCAAATGTTACAGGGACATTTATGAAGTATGTTACACCATATACTAATGCTGATTATTACATTGAGATAGGATTTAAAAGTGGAGCGGGATATCTGACTTCTGGGTCTAACATTGAGGTAAAATCAAGGATTGCAAAAACGGACTGGAGCAATTATAGTCAGAAAAATGATTATTCATTTAATTCGTCCGCTTCAAATTATGTTGAGTGGAATTATGTAAGTGGTTTAATTGATGATATAGAAGTATATGGAATTGCACCGGGTGAACTTTCGTCAACGTCAACACCTAGCATAACACCAACGCTAACATCAACACTAACACCACCAACAACAATACCGACCGTGACTCCAACTTCATCTTCTACGATTTTAAAGGTTGAGTTTTATAATGGAAATACCAGCGCAACTATAAATACTATATATCCTAATTTTCGGATAACTAACTTAAGCAGCTCTTCAATTGATCTTTCCACAGTAAAACTTAGGTATTATTATACAATCGATGGTGAAAAAAAACAAAGCTTTTGGTGTGATTGGTCAACAGTAGGAAGTGCAAATGTAAATGGTACGTTTACGAAACTAGCAACATCATATACTACAGCAGATTATTATATGGAAATTGGATTTACTAGTGGAGCTGGATATCTGACTTCAGGGTCGAGTATTGAAGTTAAAACAAGGTTTGCTAAAACAAATTGGAGGGATTTTACACAGACGAATGACTATTCATTTAATGGAACTATAACATCTTATACCGAGTGGAATTATGTAACAGCTTATGTTGATAATTCTCTTGTGTGGGGAATTCCACCTGATATATTTTATGCCACTCCAACACCAACAGCTACTCCAACGCCAATACTTACGTCAACACCAACAGCCACTCAAACTCCAACCCCAACTGTAACACCTATTGTGACAACAGCACCGCAAAGAGAAGCTGGTGCATGGTATATGTTTGATAGTACAATCACTGGTTCCACTACCTTATCCAAAGATTATAAAGGAAATTATGGAAATGCAACCTTGAATTCAGGTGCTATTATTACTTCTGGGCGGAATAGAAATGGTTTGTCTTTAGATGGTGTTAATGATTATGCCAGCCTTCCTTCAGGTATTGTTAGTTCGTATGGTGATTTTACCATAGCTACATGGGTTAAGCTTGATACTAGTAGCAATTGGCAGAGGATATTTGATTTTGGTAATAATACAAGTTCCTATATGTATCTGTCTCCCAATTGTCCTGATGTATCTGCTAAAGGGGTTAAATTTGCAATAACCACAGGTGGAGGATGGTCTGAACAGACTATTTCATCAGGATACAATCTGCCAATAGGTGTGTGGAAGCATGTTGCAGTGACTTTGTCTGGTAATACAGGTATTTTATATATTGATGGAGTTGAGGCCGGAAGAAACAGCAGTATGACCTTAAAGCCATCCAGTTTAGGCAGCACTTCAAATAACTATATAGGAAAATCACAGACTAGCTCCGACCCATATTTGGACGGAATGATAGATGATTTTGTAATCTATAACAGGGCATTAAGTGATTCTGAGTTAAAGACCCTTGCAGGTTCTGCAACAAGGATAAATGACTCGGATTCAGGAATAGTTTACAGCTCAGGCTGGAGTTATAAATCTGGCAGATCAGGCAGTGATTATCTTTATGACGTGCATGATTCTGATTCGGCAGGCGGAGAAGATTATTTTGAGTATACATTTAGAGGTACAGGTGTAAATTTTATTGCTCCGAGATATAATGGGAATTCAGATGCTGCTATATATATTGATGGAGTATATAAGAAAACCATGTCAATGAGCGGTGCTTCAAATTATATTTCTCAAACGGTAACTTATAGTATACTGGATTTGACCCCCGGAACACATACAATTAAGGTTTCATGTTATAACAATACATGGGGAGTTGCTGATGCCATTGATATCTTGTGCAGTAACCAAACACCAACGGATATAGTGCTGCCAAATACAACTATAGAGGAAAATATTCCGGCTGGTACAATGGTTGGTAATTTAGGTACCATTGACTTTAATTCTGAAGATACATTTACATATGCACTTGTATCGGGAGAGGGGTCAACTGATAATGCGAGTTTTAGTATAGCTGGCAACCAACTTATGATTTTGGGCAGCCCTGATTACGAAACCAAAAACAGTTATTATATAAGGTTACGGACTACTGATGCAGGTGGGCTTTACTATGAGAAGGCATTTATAATATCAGTTACAGATGTAGTTGAGGCAACACCAACGCCAACAACAACTGCAACACCTAAGCCTACAGCAACTCGTACACCCGGACCAAGTCCTACGATTGGACAAGGAAGCGGTCTAAGAGGGGAATACTATGACAATATGGATTTTACGAATATAAAAGAAGTCAGAATTGACCCTGAGGTAAATTTTGACTGGGGTGCAGGGTCACCAAGTTCATACATCGATAAAGATACCTTTTCGGTAATATGGATAGGCAAGGTACAGCCGTTATACTCGGAAGAATATACTTTCTATACAATTTCAGATGAAAGTATAAAGCTATGGGTAAACGGTGTTCCTCTGATAGATAACAGTATAGATCATACATCAACGGAAGACTTTGGAATTATAGACCTTGAAGCCGGGCTAAAATACGATATTAGAATTGAGTATCATGAAAAAACTTCAAATGCTGTGGCACAGCTTTTATGGTCAAGCCCAAGCCAGGAAAAAGAAGTTATACCTAGAACACAATTATATCCACCTAAAATGTTCACTGCACTGGAACACTCAGTCAGAACTGTTGGCAATGATTTTGCCATCGGGGACTATGTACCTGTACGGATGAAGATACAAGTTTTATGGTCTATAGATAATCCTGTGATAGGCCTGGATTTGAATGTGCGCAAACCGGATGGCACAGCTAGCGGATTTATTTTAAAAGAAATTATGTCAGGGTCTAGTATCAATAAAAATATGTTTAGAGTATATGTGAACGGATCAATTGTGGGCCAAACAGGGTTTACTGTCTGGACTGAAGGAACAGGAAGCGATAGAAAACTTAAAGTTAAGGTGTTAAGAAGTTTTACACAAAATAATGTGCTCCAAATAGATTATATTGTTAAAGCTACGGCATCTACTGCTGTGTTTAATATGGGAATAAAAGAATATTTAGATGCTAATTCACTGAACAATGTTAACATGAAAATTTTCTATGAAATAAGCGAATGGGATGATTTAGGCCTTGTAATTTCTGAAGCTTATTCCAAAGACTCAACACTAGATTCTAGTGAAAAGAGTAAATTCCAAGCTGATATAAAACTGGAAGATCCGATACTTCTTGAATAAAAAGCCGAAGTAATATTTTCAGCTTGAAGACTACTATCTAGAGTTTTGAAACCGCCTTATATTGGAGTATGTGATTACAGTACTTAAACCAGTAATGTAATCACTCTACTCCTTTTCTATTGTGCATGATTTTTTAAATATAGAATATTAAAATTCTCCTTAAGTTTTATTAAAATTAAATATTCTGTTTTAAAAGTATATAAGTTTAGTTATAATAAGCTTATAATTCTTAAAGCAGACAAAAAGGTGGATGCAAATGATAAGATTTGGACCTTCAGGAAATTCGGAAAGTTTTTATGAACAGGGATACAAATCCTCTGTTCAAATGCCTGCGTGGCTTTGTGATATGGGCCTTAATGCTTATGAATATCAATGCAGCAAAGGAATAAAAGTTAGTGAGTCCACAGCGAGAAATATTGGAGAAGAAGCATCTAAAAACGGCATATACTTGAGTATTCACGCTCCTTACTATATAAATATGGCAAGCGAAGAGGAAGAAAAGAGAATTAATTCCAAGAGGTATATTCTTGAAACTTTAATTTGTGCTAAATGGATGCGAGCAAAAAGAATAGTAGTACATACAGGTTCTTACAGCAAGGTGGACAAAAAGTGGGCGCTTAAGATGGCTTGCGAAGTTATGAAAGAGGTTTTGGGAGAGGCAAAGGAAAGCGGTCTTGATGATGTGGGTATCTGTCCTGAAGTTTTGGGAAAGCAAAATCAGCTAGGTTCGCTTGAAGAAATAATTGAAATATGCAAAATTGATGAAAGCCTTATCCCAACTGTTGATTTCGGGCATATTCATGCGAGAGGGCTTGGGATTCTTAATTCAATTGAAGATTTTGAAGCAGTATTGAATACAATTGAGAACGCGTTAGGCTTTGAGAGACTTAAGAATCTGCACTGCCATTTCAGCAGAATTGAGTTTACCAAGGGTGGAGAAAAAAGACATTGGACTATCGATGATATTCAATTCGGCCCTGAATTTGAATATTTGGCTGAGGCTATATATAAAAAGAAAATGGAGCCGGTTATAATTTGTGAGTCCAGAGATAATATGGCGGAAGATGCGCTTAAACTAAAGAAAATATATGAAAATGTTGCGGGGGATAGAAAATGAAAAAAATATTAATCATTAACGGGCCGAATTTAAATCTATTAGGAACCAGAGAAAAAGCTGTATATGGAAACGAAACACTTGAAGATATAGCTAGAAAGACAAACCTTGAGGCTCAAAAGCTTAATGTTGATGTGGACTTTATCCAGACAAACCATGAAGGTGAAATCATTGACAGGATCCATGAGGCAAGGGGAAAGGTTGATGTTATAATAATCAATCCTGGAGCATATACTCATTACAGTTTAGCAATACGAGATGCTATAAAAGCTGTTGAGATACCTGCAATTGAAATTCATTTGTCAAATATTCATGCAAGAGAGGAATTCAGGAGTCATTCGGTTATTGCTCCGGTTTGTGTGGGGCAAATCTGTGGCTTTGGAAGTATCAGTTATATTTTGGGACTAAATGCGGCAGCAATGTTATAAAAACAAGAATCTAATTTAGGGTGATATAATGGCTAATCAAATTCAAATTGAAAAAAGACTTAAAGAACTACGCAGCAAATTAAAGAAAATGGGATTGGATGGTGCATTGATTACAAAGAGGGAGAATTATATATACCTGTCCAATTTTACTGGAACATTTGCAAATTTGCTTATTACTCAGGAAAAAGCAATGCTTGTTACCGACTTCAGATATGTTGAACAGGCAAGAAATGAAGTTCCGTCATATGAAATAATCCAATTTCAGGGGAATTTGGCTACAACTTTAAATGATCTGTTAACATCACACGGCGTCAGAAATCTTGGATTTGAAGAAGATTATATGACCTTTAAGACCTATGATGATCTCGGAAAGAAGCTTGGTAGCAGCAAACTTGTACCTTTAGACGGAGCTGTTGAGTTACTGCGGATTATTAAGGATCAGGATGAGGTTGAAGTAATCAAGGAAGCGGTGAGGGTTGCAGATGGTGCTTTTTCTCATATTTTAAAGTTTATAAAGCCTGGAGTAACTGAAATAGAAGTAGCTTCCGAGATCGAGCATTACTTTAAAAAGCAGGGTGCAAGAGGTCCATCCTTTGATACAATTGTTGCATCAGGTGTAAGGTCAAGTCTTCCTCATGGAGTTGCATCCTCAAAAGTCATTGAAATGGGAGATGCTGTTACTTTAGACTTTGGAGCTATTTATAAAGAGTATTGTTCAGACATGACGAGGACGGTTTTTGTTGGACAGCCGAAGGACGAACTAAAAAAAATATATGGCATTGTATTAAAAGCGCAGAAAGCCGCGCTTATTGGTGCTGCAAAAGGTCTCAAAGGCAAGGAAATTGACCGGATTGCAAGAGAGGTTATAGCCGAAGCCGGATTCGGTGAGAATTTCGGTCACAGCCTTGGTCATGGAGTAGGTATTGAAATACACGAAGAACCAAGACTTTCACCGCAAAGTATTACCGAAATGAAAAACGGCATGGTAGTAACTGTTGAACCGGGAATATATGTAAGTGGTCTGGGTGGCGTGAGGATAGAGGATATGATAGTAATTAATAATGATAAGCCATTAGTATTAACAGGTTCTACAAAGGATATGATAGTACTTTGATGCTTATCAGTATTACAGATTTTTGAATATACGTAGTATTAAAATGTATTTTAGTTGCTTATGGTCTACAAACTGGAATTTATAACATTTTCAGAACGTTTTTGTGACGAAATTAGCATTATTTTTCTTCATAAGAAACTTTTTCTTGAAATTAGCTTGATTTTATTTTAATATAAACTAGGAAATAATTATTTTGTATTTAATACTGATATAATATTAAACATTTATTGATCTAATAATTTTTGGAGGGATAATTTAATGATTACTGCTGGTGATTTTAGAAACGGCGTGACTTTTGAACTTGACGGAAATATCTTTCAAATAGTTGAGTTTCAACATGTTAAACCAGGAAAGGGAGCAGCTTTTGTTAGAACAAAACTTAAGAATATTGTAACAGGAGCTACAGTTGAAAGGACTTTCAATCCAACTGATAAAATGCCTAAAGCTCACATTGAAAGAAAGGACATGCAGTATCTTTACAGTGACGATGATTTTTACCATTTTATGGACGTTGAAACTTTTGAACAGATGCCGATAGGAAAAGCTAATGTCGGGGATGCTCTTAAGTTTGTAAAAGAAAATGAAGTTGTAAAAATATTGTCTCATAAGGGAAATGTATTTGGTATTGAGCCTCCTACATTTGTTGAACTGAAAATAACTGAAACTGATCCAGGTTTCAAGGGTGATACTGCTACAGGTGCTACAAAGCCTGCAACTGTTGAAACAGGAGCAGTAATAAAAGTTCCTTTATTCGTTGATAACGGTGATGTTATTAGAATAGATACCCGTACTGGGGAGTATATGGAAAGAGTTTAATGGGTATAATAAATCAGGAAGTTGAAGGTTCAAGACTGTTCTGATTATTGATGTGTATTATGCTTAAACAGAAATAAAATTTCTTGCTAAATAAAAAGTAAAGGAGAAAACCTATGAGCTTTATTAAAGAAAGGGTTGCTTACCTAAAAGGATTAGCAGAAGGAATGCAGATAAGTGATGCAACAAACGAAGGCAAGCTATTGAGCTCCATAATTGACGTATTGGATGATATGGCTCTTGCTATCGATGATATGGAAGAAGTTCAGGAACAACTTGGAGAACAGGTAGACAATATGGATGAAGATCTTGCAGAAGTAGAAAGAGTTCTTTTTGATTGTGAAGAAGAGGATGAAGACTACGATGATGGTATTCTTGCAGAAGTTGAGTGTCCACATTGTGGTGAGATAATCGAACTTGACGAGGACATGCTTGATGAAGAAGCAGAATCCTTCGAGTGTCCGCATTGCGGAAAAGATGTAGCAGTTGAATGGGATTGTGACTGTGATGATTGCTGCGATCATGATCACGAATAGTACTTATAAATAAAAAAAGATATGTTAAGCAACTTGCTTAACATATCTTTTTTTAATGCCTAAGAAAGTGTATTTCTTTCTGGCATCAAAAAAGTCTACCGAAAGGCCGTTTGCTACAGAGGAATACCCCAGCTATAAATCGGCGAAGCCGACTTTTTTATATTAGGAAATTGCAAAGCAAATGTCTTATAATCTCGAGGGCTGAATGCCTCTCGGGATTTTTTTACGACTCTTTCGAACAAAGTGAAAGAGGCAAAAGCGAAGGTGTTCGATAAGATACCCCCGAGCTTTTATTTTTTTTGTCATACAATTGGACAAATTATAATATTAATTTATATAGGTATTTAAGAGCGAATGGTATCAGGCGAAAGTCAGTATATTAGGGAGGGAATCCGTTATGATTACCAAAGACAAGCAAGTTATCAAAATGGACGAAGTTAATAATTTTGAGAGGGACATATTGAAGTTTATTTCACAGGACTTGAGAGGTATGATAAGAAAAGTTTCCATAAAGGATTTGATATGCCTGGAAGAGATAAGATTCAGGGTGAACAGGCCGGTAATGCTTCAGAATTCCAGAGGAAACTTTTTTTTGGATTCAGAGGGTGGGTTGACAAGCAAACCAATCAATCCAGTACTAGTAACACAGGAACAGATAATAAAAACATTGGAGCTTATAAGTGAAAACTCCATATATGCTTTTCAGGATGAGATTCGAAACGGATTTATTACCCTAAAGGGAGGTCACCGTGTAGGTATAACCGGAAGGGTAGTACTAGAAGGAACTCAGATAAAGAATATAAGGGATATATCAGGACTTAATATGAGAATATCTAGGGAAGTATACGGATGTTCATCGAAAATCCTCAGATACATCGTTCAAGGGGACAATGATGTCTACAATACACTGATTGTATCACCTCCAAAGTGTGGTAAGACTACAATATTAAGAGACTTGGCGAGGAATTTAAGTGATGGTGTAGATGGATTTGCAATTAGAGGTTTAAAGGTTGGAGTGGTTGATGAACGGTCGGAAATTGCAGCATGCTTTAAAGGATCGCCCCAAAAAGAGGTTGGTGCTAGAACAGATGTACTGGATGCATGCCCCAAACAGCTTGGAATGTCTATGATGCTAAGATCAATGTCTCCTGATGTTATTATAACAGATGAAATAGGATGCAATGGTGACAAAGAAGCTTTAATGCAGGTCCTAAATGCAGGAGTGAAGATTATTACTACAGCCCATGGGTTTAATATTTCGGAGCTGAAGATGCGCAAAGAAGTTCTTGGCATGATGGAAGAAAAGGTATTTGGAAGATTGATTGTGCTAAGCTGTAAGGATGGCCCTGGGACCGTAGAGGAAGTGCTGGATGGAAGCAGTATGAAGTTTTTGTATAGGAGAGACCAATTATGTTGCTAAAGTTAGTTGGTAGTCTGATTGTATTGGTAGCTTGCAGTCTTTTGGGATATTCACATGCAAATACTTACGCCAAAAGGCCGGGAGAACTTAAAGTCCTTCAATCACTGCTTCAGATTTTTGAAAATGAAATAAGTTTTTTATCAAATGTGCTTGAGGATGCTTTTTTGAAAGTACATAAATGTACTGACAAAAGTGTGGGCGTTTTTTTTGAAGCAACGGTTCGGAACCTGAACGATGGTCTTTGCGCCAGCGAGGCATGGACAAAGGCTATTAAGGAAAATATCAACAAGACTAACTTGAATTCTGAAGATGAGAATATAATTATTTCCTTTGGCAATATGCTGGGAAGCTCTGACTTAGAAGGACAGATCAAAAATATTCATTTAACAGTGAGTCAACTGAAAATTCAGGAACAAAAAGCTGAGGAACTAAAAGTCAAGAATGAGAGCATGTATAAGAATTTAGGTGTCCTGGGAGGTCTGGCAATAATTATACTATTGTTCTAAATTAAAAGTTTTTCTGAATATATATAACTTGTACAAAGAAAAAACACAAGGAGAAAGATTAAATTATGGATATAGAATTAATTTTTAAAATAGCAGCTATAGGAATACTGGTTTCTGTGTTAAATGCTTTGCTTAACAAGTCAGGAAGAGATGAACAGGCAATGATGACAACACTGGCAGGCCTTATAGTAGTACTTATGATGATAGTCAAGGAGATAGCAAATCTATTTGATACGGTCAAGACGTTATTTCAGTTTTAAAGTTAAAGGTGATGATGCTAGTGGATATACTACAGATAATTGGGTTGGCGATTGTGGCAACGGTAATTATAGCGATACTTAAAGTGCAAAGGCCTGAGATTGCAATACAGATAAGTATAGCGACAGGAATAATTGTATTTACCATGATTTTGGGGAAGATAACTGCAGTGATTGAGCTTTTAAACAGCTATGCAACAAAGGTTAATATAGATACTATTTATTTCTCAACACTACTGAAAATTATAGGGATAGCGTATATTGCTGAATTTGGAGCAGAAGTGTGTAAAGATGCAGGAGAAGGTGCGATAGCGTCAAAAGTTGAGCTTGCAGGTAAAGTAGTAATTATTGTTCTGGCAGTTCCAATAATAACTTCTCTGATGGACTTAATTATAAGTATCATGCCATAGAAAATCGTATACAGTGAACGGATGGGATAAAATGTTAACAAACAAAAGCAAAACTATTTGTGTGGTTACAAGAATAATTATTTTATTGACATCAATATTTATACTCTGTGCTTCTTTTCCTATTGTGGTTTATAGTGAGGAGGCAATTACAGAGGACGAAATAATTGAACAGCAGGCGGGGACTGATGAAGTGAAGTCTGTTGAAGACAAGCTTGAGAATATTGCAGATGAAGACTTTAGTGAAATAATGCCTGGATATGATCCGGAAAATCTGATAAAGGATGTTGCAAAGGGAGAGTTCAAATTCGATATATCAGGCATTTTTAACAGGGTTTTGATGTTTTTATTTAAAGAGATATACATAAATATTGATATATTGATAAAGCTCGTAGTCTTAGTAATTATATGTGCCGTTCTTAAGAACCTGCAGGCATCCTTTATGAGTAAAAGTGTTGGGGAACTTGCATTCTATGTGTGCTATATAGTTATGGTTTCTGTATTAATGGTTAGCTTTAGCAGTGCGCTCAAGACAGGTATGGAAATAATCAATGCAATGGTGAATTTTATGTATGCATCCATACCTGTACTTATAACCTTACTGATATCAGGGGGGAATATAACATCGGGAGGAGTGCTGCAGCCTGTACTTATAATGATTGTACAATTTACTGCTACAATCATCAAAACCGTTTTTATTCCTCTTATAGTTCTGTCAACCATTATATCAATAGTTGATAATATTTCGGAAAAAATGCAGGTTGCAAGGCTGGCTGCCTTTTTAAAACATATTACTACATGGTCTTTAGGATTTATACTTACTATATTTGTTGCAGTTGTATCACTTCAGGGCTCATTAGGGGCAGTAGTTGATGGCGTCACAAGTAAAACAACCAAGTTTGCAATAAGTGCTTTTATACCTGTAGCAGGAAAGTATCTCGCAGATGCAGCTGATGCTGTTATTGGATGTACTTTGCTTATAAAAAATGGAGTTGGGGTTGCAATTATGATTGGGATAATATCAATTAGTGTTATACCAATAATAAAAATTTTAGCGATTATAGTAATGTATAGGATGGCATGTGTTCTTTTAGAGCCTGTATCTGATAGCAGAATTCTTAAGTGCATTGGAGAAGTAGCTGGTTCAATGACTTATATTCTTGGTATTGTGGCTTCGGTAACATTTATGTTTCTCATAACAGTAACAGCTTTAATTACTGCAAGCAATTTAAGTGCCATGATGAGGTAGTTGGATATCAATAAAATCTTAGGGAATTAGAGTAATTCTGTTGTATATTATTTTACTTTCAAATTCCCTAAATAAAACTCTTTGCGGAGGATACAATGATAGATTTTTTAAAAGACTGGTGCCTAAATATAGTAACTCTTGTAATCTTTATTGTACTTTTGGAAATGCTCTTGCCGTCCGGCAAGATGAAAAAGATGATAAATCTGGTTTCCGGGCTGATTCTTGTAATTGCGCTGATAAATCCTGTTCTTGGTCTCCTGAAAAAAGGAGTTGACCTCGAAGATTTTCAAATGGCAAACAGCAATTTTATCGATAAAAAGGAGATAATGGTAAACAGCGAAATGATAAAGGAAGAACAAACAAAGCAGATTACAAATGTATATAGAAACAAGGTTATAAACCAATTGGAGGGTATAGTAAAAGAGGTTAAGGGAGTTTCGGATGCAAAGGCTGATGTTATTATAAATGAGGATTATTCAACAGAAAATTTCGGAGAGGTAAAAAAGGCATATATTACTTTAAAACTTGGGGAAGATGATAAAGATGCAAAAACTGTTAAAACTGTAAAAGTTGTTAAAACTATCGGTAAAGTTTCAGTTAATACTAAGAAAACTGACGACAGAGAAAAAACATCAGAGAAAAGAATTGATAATGGGTTGAAGGCACAGATTGAAGAAAAAATTGAAAAAATATTAAATATACAGAAAGAGAATATAATAATTTCTCTAGAGGAAAATTAAGGAGGGCAAAATGGATAAAATTAAAAATATCATCGAATATTTTAAGAAAATGTTCAAGGCTGAAAACAACAGTAAAATTGGAGAAAATCTGGTTATTGTGATAATAATCGGAGTTATAGTTATTATAGCCGGAAGCACATTTTTTGGAGGAGGAAGCAAATCCAAAAAGGGTAATACTGGCCAGAGTACAGAGGAAAATAACCCTGGGAATGCCAAGGAGGTTTCAAAGCTAGGTGTGACAGATGAAAAGACAGATATTGAGAAGAGTATTGAGGGAATTCTTTCACAGATAGGCGGGGCCGGAAAAGTAGATGTATTGGTGACTTATGTATCAGGCAAGGAAATAGTTCCCTATTCTGATATTAAGAAAAGTGATGACGTAACGGATGAAAAGGATAGCACAGGGGGGACACGAAAAATAAATCAGAGCTCTTATGAAAGTGAAATTGCTTATGAGGATAATGGTAATGGAGAGAAAAAGCCAATAATTGTGAAGGAACTGCTGCCAGAGGTTAAGGGAGTGGTAGTAGTGGCAGATGGAGCCAGTGATGCGGTTGTTAAAGAAAAGCTAGTAAATGCAGTAAAGGTGCTTCTTGGAGTACCTATACATAAGATTCAGGTTTTTGAAAGGAAAGGAAATTAAACCTATACATAAAAAATTTCAAAAAATAGATATAAATGAGACAAAATTGCAATATATATTATAAAAAACTTAAAAAATGAAGGGGGATTCCTTGATGATGGTTTTTAAAAGAAAGCAAATTGTGGTTTTATCATTGGTTATGATGATAGTAATAGCAGGGTATTTACAATACAGCTATAAGAAAAGCAGTATTTCTGTGAGTGAAATAGCAGACAGCGATTCTCCAAGACTTGGTGAAGCAGTTTATGTAGATAACACTGAGGTGCTAGATAATGAAGTAGCTGAAACAACTGGGGATACAGCTAACAAAGATATCAAAAAGGAAGACAATAAAAAAGAAGACAATAAAAAAGAAGACAATAAAAAAGAAGATAACAAAAAAGAAGATAACAAAAAAGAAGATAACAAAAAAGCAGATAGTAAAAAAACTGTTCAAGCATCAAAAGTGGCAAATGATTTTTTTGCACAGGCAAAAATGGATAGAGATGTAACAAGAGGTAAAAATAAAGATGAACTTCAAGGTATAATAGGAGATCCTGAATCAAGCAAAGAGCTTAAGTCGCAGGCTAATGATAAGATGTTGGCGATAATAGATAGCTCTGAAAGAGAAATGGCAATAGAAACACTGATTAAAGAAAAAGGTTTTAGTGATGTAGTTGTGTTTGTGGCAGATGATGGAAGTCTTGATATCGTTGTAAAAACACAAAGTCTTACAGATGCAGAAGCAACACAGATTGCAGATATTGCTGCAAGACAGGCAAATGTATCGATTGCTAATATTCATGTAAGAGATATTTTTTGATTCGAGAAATTTGTAAATAAGTGTTAAAAAATAAACTTCGGCTATAATTTGTTGATATCAATGCACTGTGGTGATATAATATCTGTGTATCAGGCTTCTTACATGATACTACAGGGAGGGAAACCGGATGGAAGAAATTGTCCAAGGTAATAATGATGAAATAGGAAATGTTAAAATATCTGAAGAGGTTGTTGCTATAATTGCGGGGCTCGCTGCTATGGATGTACCAGGTGTTGCAGGTATGAGTGGCGGAATTGTCGGCGGAATTGCAGAAATCCTTGGACGAAAGAACTTATCAAAGGGAGTAAAAGTCGAGGTTGGAGAAAAAGAAGCTGCCGTTGATTTATATATTATAGTTGAATATGGTTGTAGGATTCCTGATGTTTCTTGGGATATACAGGAGAAAGTTAAAAATGCTGTTGAGACTATGACAGGACTTGAAGTAATAGAAATAAACATTCATGTTCAAGGTGTGAACATAGAAAAGGACAATAAAAAAGAGATTGTCGAGGAAGTTTCGAGGGTTAAGTAAATTCTACGCGACTGTATGTAATTATTACCTTTTTTTAATATTAGAGGAAGTTGCGGTTTACTTACCCTAAAATTTAAATTAATAACCCTTCTAGGGTTTATTTTTTTCCAAAAATAAAATATAATATTATTGTATAAATATATGCTATTGAGTGTTATTTTGTATTGTTTGAATTTGGTAATATAAATGTATGAATAGAATATTGCTAAAAAATGTAGTATAAAAGTTTAATTTTTTATTAACAATTGTAGTATTACTGTTTTCTAAAACAAAAGAAAAATGTGAAGAGGTGACAGATTACTTATGAATATTATTTTTAGGACGATTTTGGCAATCTATGCTTTTTGCCTGACAGTGGTATCTGTGATATTAATGGCTATGACATTAAGGCATGATTTGTTTACAAGCATAACAAGTTATATCAATGAATATGTTCTACCAAACAGGGCTTCAAATATTCTCATGTTTATGATTGAATTGATATTCTTTTCACTAAGTATAGTTTTCTTGTTATCGGGAGTCAAAAGTGAGAAAGAGAAAAAATTTATCAGCAAGGTTAACAATGTAGGAGAAATCAGGATATCACTCAATACTATTGAAAACATAGCTTTGGCAGCGTCTCGCAAATTCAATGGTGTAAAGGAGACGAAGGCCTATGTTAACAAATTAGGAGAAGATGTTTCAATATATATCAAGGCAGTTGTATTAGCTGATATTCATATCCCAACCCTGTCAGAAGAGCTTCAAAACAAGGTGAAGAAAGCTGTTGAAGAAACTTCCGGTATCAATGTTACAGGAGTAAAAGTTTCTGTAGAAAATGTATATACCGGGTACAAATCGAGGGTTGAATAGGAGAGGTATATATTATGAGTTGGGAAAAGTTGCTTGCTTTCTATAAAGCACATTTTGGAGAAATAAACGGTGCCTTAGGCGGATTAATATTTGCATTGTGTACTCTTATTGCTGGATTTTTTCAGACATTGTTTATTGCATTATGTGTATTAATAGGTTATTATATTGGAAAAAAGATTTCGCAGGACAAGGACTATTTAAGAAATTTGTTGGATAGAATATTACCGCCGGGTACATATAGGTGAATTTATGGTAAAATGAATTAATAATATCTATCATAAATTTGCTCACACTAATTGAGGAGGTACAAGGTTAATGGGAAGAAGGGCAGCCAGGGAAATTGCAATGAAGCTCGTGTATCAGTTGGAGATTCAAAAGGACTCCAGGGAAGAGCAGATAAGGCAGACCCTCGAACAAGAGAATGTAACTGAAAATGATACAAACTATATTACTGATGTTGTAGAAGGTGTATTTAAGAACCTCGAACAGATAGACAAAACTATTGAGATGTATTCAAAAGGCTGGAAACTCTCAAGAATTTCAAAGGTTGATTTGTCTATTTTAAGGCTTAGTATATATGAGATAAGTTTCAGGAATGATATTCCGTTTAATGTATCTGTAAATGAAGCAGTTGAGTTGGCTAAAAATTATAGTGGCGAAGAAAGCAGCTCATTTATTAATGGAATATTAGGTAAGGTTTCAAAAGTAAGTGTTTTGCCTAGTGAGACAGACAATATGTAAAAATATTAGAATTTTTACAACCCACCTTATTAAGGTGGGTTGTTGTGATAGAAATTATCTTAAGAGTGCATTTTTGACATTGTGAAGAATTAAAACTTGTAATGTTGAAAAGTATTAGATACAAAAAATTATATTAAAACGGCTTTAGGTGAGCGCATGCTGGAAACTTTAACTGGTGCTTTTGAAAATATATTATCAGTATCTTTGGTAAACAGGTACATTAAGGAAATCATATCAAGGGATATGATCCTTTCAAACCTTTGGGTAAGAGGTGAAGTTTCCAACTTCAAAAATCATTCCTCAGGGCATATGTATTTTACACTTAAGGATGAAAACAGTCTAATTAAGTGTGTTATGTTCAGGACACAAAACTCTTATTTGAAGTTTATGCCCGAGAATGGTATGAAAGTTATAATAAGAGGGTATGTTTCACTGTTTGAAAGGGATGGTCAGTATCAGCTTTATGCCGAGGAAATGATCAGTGACGGTGTAGGCAATCTTCATATTGCATTTGAACAGTTAAAAAAGAGACTTTCCGAGGAAGGCCTTTTTGACAACAGTTTTAAAAAGCGCATACCTTTCATGCCGGGTTCAATCGGAGTAGTAACTTCATCAACTGGGGCAGTTATCCGTGATATAATTAATGTTCTTGATAGAAGATTCTATAATGCCAATATTAAAATATTTCCTGTAAAAGTTCAGGGAGCAGGTGCTGCTAAAGAAATAAGCAGGGCTATTAATAAACTAAATGAGCTTAAATGTGTTGATGTTATAATAGTTGCAAGAGGTGGGGGATCTTTAGAGGAGCTCTGGCCTTTTAATGAGGAAATTGTTGCAAGAAGCATATTTAACTCTAAAATTCCTGTAATATCGGCAGTAGGCCATGATACAGACTATACAATTTGTGACTTTGTTGCAGATGTACGTGCTCCAACTCCATCGGCAGCTGCAGAGATAGTAATGCCTGAAAAGCATATGCTGGTTAACAGGATAAGTGAACTTGAAATTAGATTTCGAAGTGCATTATTAAGAAATGTTAAAATAAAGAGAAAGAGACTTGATGAACTTAAGAATGCAGCCGTTTTCAGACAACCCTATGACCGGGTATATCAGGAGAGAATGAAGCTTGATATACTGAATAAGGACCTTAAAAAGGCATTCTTAGTAAAAAAGGAGAGATCAAGGTCAAGACTCCAGTTTCTTATAGGAAAGCTTGATGCCTTAAGTCCTCTGACCATATTATCAAGGGGTTACAGCATTGTGAAAGCTGCGGATGATAAACACGTAGTTAAGTCTATAAATGATGTAAGGGCAGGGGAGCAAATAGAGGTTAACTTGGAGGATGGAAATTTGGAGTGCACAGTAAATAGTGTGAAGGGTAGGTAGGAGTTAGTTATGGCTAAGGAAAAGAAAAATTTTGAGAAGTCTCTAGGTGAACTTGAAGACATCGTTGAAAAGCTTGAACGAGGTGAAATGTCACTTGATGAATCTATAGAGATATTTCAAAAAGGTGTTACCCTTTCAAAAGACTTAAGTAAAATGCTCGATGAGATTGAGAAAAAAATAACCGTACTCGTGGAAAATGAAAACGGTGAAGTAAAAGAAGAAGATTTTATTAAGTGATATTTTAGGTATTCCTAAGTATTAGCTTGATAAGACGGGGGATAAGGATGAATTTTAAAGAAAATCAGCAACGTTATGCAGACCTTGTAAACGCATTTTTGGATAACTACGTAAAGGAAAATGACTTGTTGGAAAAATCGGTTTACAGTGCAATGAGGTACAGTCTTTTAGCAGGAGGAAAAAGGCTTAGACCAGTTCTTGCACTTGCAGTATGTGAATTACTTGGCGGGGATATAAACGAGGTTATGCCGTTTGCCTGTGCTATTGAAATGGTTCATACATACTCACTTATACATGATGACCTTCCAGCAATGGACAATGATGACTTCAGAAGAGGGAAACTGACAAACCACAAGAAGTTTGGTGAGGCAATAGCTATTTTGGCTGGTGATGGTCTTTTAAACCTTGCCTTTGAGTTGATGATTGAAAGCACGGCAACAGATAATTGTAATAATGCTGTACAAAAGGTAAAGGCTATGTCCTATATTGCAAAATCATCTGGAATACATGGTATGATTGCGGGTCAGGTAATAGATACAGAATCAGAGAATAAAGAAGTTGCCTACGAAACTCTTGAGTATATGCATAAGTGTAAGACCGGTGCATTAATAAAAGCTCCTGTTGTTTCCTCTGCAATTATTTGCAATGCGTCTGAGGAGGACCTTCGAAGTTTGGAAGCATATGCCGGGAATTTGGGTTTGGCCTTCCAGATAAAGGATGATATACTGGATGTTGAAGGAAGCACAGAAAAGCTTGGAAAGAAGGTAGGCAGTGATGAGTCCAATAAGAAGACAACTTATGTAAGCCTTTATGGACTTGAAAAATCAAAACAAATGTTAAGGGAAACTACTGAGGAAGCAATAAAAAATATCGGAAAATTTGGTCCAAATGCTAATTTTTTAAGAGAACTTGCAGAATATCTAATTGTGAGGGAAATGTAATTATTAATTAAGGAATTTGAAAAACAAGTGTCCTATTATCGAGAGGGGTTAAATGCCCCTAGGTTTTCATTTTTGGGTTACAGGGGGATTTGAACAGGTGGAGATAGTAAATGCGATACTGCACAACAAAGCTATAACAGTACCGGCTTTTGCTTGGTTTTTGGCACAGCTTCTAAAAGTTATTAATGTCCTTTTAACTAGTAAAAAGATTGATTTTACCAGATTTGTAGGTTCTGGAGGTATGCCCAGTTCACATTCGGCATTTATTGTATCACTTGCTACTGTTATTGGTAAAATTAAAGGATTAGGTTCAGCGGAGTTTGGTATGGCAATAGCGGTAGCTTTGATAGTTATGTATGATGCGGCTGGGGTTAGAAGAGCTGCAGGCAAGCAGGCAAAGGCATTAAATCAGCTTATTTACTCACATAACGATAATATTAACTTTGATGAAAAATTGAAGGAGTTATTGGGGCATTCTCCTTTCGAAGTAGTTATGGGTGCGTTTTTAGGAATTATTATGGGAATTTGGCTTGGATAGTATGGATAAATATTGTATTTCCTTTGATGAAGTAAAATTAAAGAGTTTATAATACAATTAAATACAGGAGCATATGGAATAAAATCAGGGCATTAATAACTATAATACTATTGCCGCAAAATAAAAGCTTTTATTTAAGGTTAAAGGGGATATATAGATTATTGCGATTCTTTATCCCACAAAATTTGTATGGTATAATAATTACTTGTTATACAAATTATTCAATTTTTTCGGTCTAGTACTTAAAAAATTGCTTAATAATCAGGGTGGCGCAGTATTCTAGTCAGTACTGCCGGTTCTGAAGACGGGCCTAAAAATCCGTTTAAGGGCACATCGATGAAGTTCCTTGTGTTGGCTTGTTACGCCCAGTAGTGGGCTGATGCTGGGAGTTAAGGTTTAGGGGCGATCTGCAATGGCATGCGGGCGTTGACCCCTCTACCGTGGAGACCCTACCTTGTGGAAGAAAAGACACTGTGAGCATTTTTGCTCATTAATGTGCCACCTCAACCACGAGAAGGGAGTAAACCTGTTAGGCGGTTCCGTTAAGGTGCTGTGAACAGAGTAGCCTGCCTTGAGTGAAGTTGGTGGATAATGGTCAGGTGTACAAGTATTGGCCGATACAAGTACACTAAAGCAGTTTGAAACCACCTTTGCAAAAGAGGCTAGGAATCGGTCAGACTGTCGGGGAAAACTCCTAGACTGTTCTGTTAAGAGATACACTGGGGATTGCAGTGTGGACTAAGTGGTAATCAGGCCCCACTATTGGAAACAATGTGGCGGTTGGTTTAAAGGGAAACCGCTGATTTGGCGACATTTCAGCACCAACTGTGGAAACCATGCCTGACCTAAGCCGCAAAATTTACTCAGTGTATTTCCACCCTGTATTTAATTAGGATATCCAAATGTAAAGCAAATACAGTTGGTTATCTATATATGTATTTTGTGAGGATTGTAGTGAATCTATTCATTTACTTGACATTCGGAGGGAAGCTTGGTGGATGACAATTATAAACATCCTGCAAATGAAAGAAAAGTAAAGTTTCGAGCCAATGTTGTAGGTTCAAAAAAAGAAAACAGAAGATGGGTCATTTTTGTAACATTACTTACGTTTGTACTATCTTCAAGTTTATCGATTATATCCTCAACACTTTTAGAAGATGCGCATATATACATATCGTTTCTTATAGTGCTTATTATAATACTGATTGGTATTGTTTTTGATATTATAGGCATAGCGATGACGGCCGCAGATGAAACTCCATTTCATGCCATGGCATCGAGGAAGATGTATGGAGCAAAACAGGCTATTAAGCTAATAAGAAATGCCAACAAAGTTTCCAGCATATGTAACGATGTTGTAGGTGATATATGTGGTGTTATCAGCGGTGCTGCCAGTAGTTTTATAGTGGTAAAAATTGCGATGGGATCAAGCAGTACGGCAGAAACACTTGCAAGCATTGGAATTACCGGTACAGTTGCATCTCTGACTATTGGGGGAAAGGCCATCGGCAAGACAGTAGCAATAGAGAAAAGCAATTATATCGTTTATAAAGTTGCTGTAATATTAAAGTTTTTAATTGGAAGAATAAGCTATATAAAGTTTAAGCCTAAGGCGAAAAATAACCGAAAGTGAGATGAAACCTATTTGGCTAACTTTTTGGACAAAGTTAACTCACCAGATGATGTAAAAAAGCTCAATCTGGAAGAACTAAATGAATTGGCTGCTGAGATAAGAATGTTTTTGATTGAAAAGGTATCGAAAACAGGGGGACATCTTGCATCCAACCTGGGTGTAGTAGAGCTGACTTTAGCTCTTCATCGTGTATTTAATTCACCTACTGACAAGATTGTCTGGGATGTTGGTCACCAGTCTTATGTTCATAAAATAATTACAGGAAGAAAAGATAAATTTGATACGTTAAGAAAACTAGGAGGGCTATCGGGTTTTCCAAAGGTAAATGAAAGTGAGCATGACTCATTCAATACGGGCCACAGCAGCACTTCTATTTCTGCTGCTCTCGGAATTGCAAAGGCACGGGACTTGAAAAAGGAAAATAACTCGGTAATTGCTGTGATTGGAGATGGAGCCCTAACTGGGGGGATGGCGTTTGAAGCATTGAATAATGCAGGGCGTTTCCCTAATAATTTTATTGTAGTTTTGAATGACAATGAAATGTCTATTTCCAAGAATGTAGGTGGGCTATCCAAATATTTAAGCAAGATAAGGACTGAACCATTTTACTTTAAGGTTAAAGAGGATATTGACCTTATGTTAAACAAAATACCTGCAATTGGAAAAAGTGCTGCGAAAGCACTTGGCAGGGTTAAGGGATCAATTAAGTACGCAATAATGCCGGGAATAATTTTTGAAGAACTGGGATTTAAGTATTTAGGTCCTGTCGATGGGCATAATATAACAGAACTTGAAAAGCTGTTAACAGTGGCAAAGGGAATTAAAGGTCCTGTGCTTTTACATGTATCAACTCAGAAGGGAAAGGGGTATACATATGCTGAAGAAAACCCTCATGTTTTCCATGGAATTGCTCCTTTCGAGATTGAGACGGGTGAAGTAATTTCACACGGGGGACCAGGCTATTCTGAAATCTTTGGTCGCGAGCTTTCCAAGATAGCCCAAAATGATGAAAGTGTCGTAGCAATTTCAGCAGCAATGCCGCATGGAACAGGATTGGAGCTCTTTTCTAAGAAGTTTCCGGAAAGGTTTTTCGATGTAGGTATTGCAGAACAGCACGCGGTTACTTTTGCAGCTGGACTTGCCAGAAGTGGTATGAAGCCTGTTGTTGCACTATATTCTTCATTTTTGCAAAGGGCATATGATCAGGTACTTCATGATGTTGCAATACAGAATCTCCATGTTGTATTTGCTATAGACAGAGCCGGAATTGTAGGCGAAGACGGAGAAACTCATCAGGGGATATATGATATATCCTTTTTAAGTCATATTCCTAATATCACTATTTTGGCTCCATGTGACTACAACGATTTTACTCAGATGTTAAAATATGCATTAGAAGAGCATAATGGGCCGATTGCAATAAGGTATCCAAGAGGGAGAGGGCCGGAGAAGCTTATTGATACACCCAACGTTAAGTATGGACAATCCGTTCTTGTACGTGAAGGCAATAACATAACCATTGCTGCAATTGGAAATAAGCTGGAGACAGCACTAAATGTAGCTGATATGCTTGAAAAGCTGGATATTTCTTGCGATGTAATATATTCGAGGTTTATCAAACCTATTGATACAAACCTTCTTCTAAATTCTGCTATCAAGACAAGGCGTGTCATAACCATTGAGGATAATGCTATAGCGGGTGGATTTGGAAGCAAGGTGCTTGAGACAATGAATCAGAAGGGAATAAATATAAAGACTAAGATGTTTGGATATCCTGATCAATTCATACCTCATGGTTCAAAAAACGAACTTCAAAGCATATACAGGCTTGAAGAGCAGTCAATAGTGAATGATGTACTCAAGATAGTAAACAAGAGCAGAGTATAATATAGAATGCCTATTTTTTAGAAATTTGGAGGTTTGATTTTGAAAAAGGAAAGACTTGATGTCTTGCTTGTAAGCAAGGGACTTTTTGAAAGTAGGGAAAAGGCAAGAAGTTCAATAATGGCAGGTGTTGTTTTTGTATGTGGCAACAAAGAGGACAAGCCTGGGGTAAAGGTTGATGTGGATTCAGAGATTGTGATAAAAGAGAATGTACATCCCTATGTAAGCAGGGGAGGCCTGAAACTTGAAAAGGCGATAAGATCTTTTAATATAGATTTAAAAGGCAAGACAACAATGGACATAGGAGCTTCAACAGGAGGATTTACCGACTGTATGCTAAAGAACGGGGCAGCAAAGGTCTTTTCTGTAGATGTAGGATACGGCCAGTTGGCGTGGGAGCTAAGGAACGATGAACGCGTCGTATGTATGGAACGTACCAATATCAGATATGTTGAACCCCAACAATTGGGGACGTTGGTTGATTTTGCATCAGTTGATGTTTCGTTCATTTCACTAAAGAAAGTAATTCCTGTGGCAGTTAAGCTGCTAACCGAGGAAGGCGAATTGATGTGCTTGATTAAGCCACAGTTTGAAGCAGGCAGGGATAAAGTAGGCAAACATGGTGTTGTAAGGGATCCGAAGGTTCATGAAGATGTTATAAAGGATATTATCAATTTTTCTTTGGGAATCGGGCTTAAGGTAAGGGGATTGGATTTCTCACCTATAAAGGGGCCTGAAGGGAATATTGAGTATCTTATTTATCTTAGTAAGAAAGATGGCAGAGATGATTTAGAAGGTTTATATAATGATTCTGTTTATGTTGTTGAGAAGTCTCATGAGTTGTAATTAAGTATGAAAAAGCATTAGTGTAAAAAACTGCATCCTAAAGTGCAGTTTTTATTTTTTTTATAAGGGAGTAGAAATAAAAACAGTGAAAAATATAATTCAAGATAGGAATATAATTTCAGTAAATAAGCTAAAGATCTTTATAATTAACAGTCTTTTTAACTGTTGTTAATTTAGGCTTAACCAATAGCTTTTAATATAAGTGCATGAAATGTAGAGTTGATTATAAGAAGGAGGAAGTATATGTATAGGTTTGTAACAATGAGGTGCAGGTGCTGTGGTACTGTAATGTACAACTTGCCAGAAAATGAAATTAAAAAGATTAGGCATATAAATTTAGTTTGTGAAGATTGTGTTGAACATAATAACACTGAAATTTCCAACATTATAAATGATTCAGAATGTTTAATATACAATGGCAAAGGTTCTAAATGTAAACTTTTAGTTGATTAAAATTTCACTTATTGAATGCGCAAAAGTCTTATCCAAAACATTTCAGGGAATTTTCGATTTTCATCGTCCGAAATTATGAATTTTTTATTTCAAGTTTTATTCTAATCTATTATCATATTCCAAAAAAGTATTAATGCCAAAATATTATAGATATAGCAAGTATTCAGAGCAATTTTACAAAGATTTAAAAGTAACTTAACAAATTCTAACAGAAAACCAATAAGTTTTTTATAAAGAAGTAGTATTATGCAAATAAATAATTAATAAGGAGGCAAAACAATGAAAAATGAAACTAAGAAGAAGATAGGAGCTGTAGCGATTGGAAGCATATTGGTGATTTCAGCATTCGGAGCGCCTGGTATATATGCACAAAGAAAATCAATAGATTATACGGGCAAATGGGTAACTGGTGATTTCCATACACATACCTTTCTGACAGATGGCAGTGAAAAGGAAGAAGAAGTGGTAAAAAATGCTTTTAGCAAATATGGTTTGGATTGGATGGCTAATTCTGAACATGGTGGAACTTCTAAAAATGATCCATTTGGAAATGCTTTTCCTTCACCGGTTTCACGTTGGATTACACTAAGCTACTATTCTTATCCTATTATTAGCGCGCTTAGAGAAGAATACTCCAATAAAAAGCTTATACAAGGTGTAGAGTGGAATGTTCCATCCCATGAGCATGCTAGTGTGGGAATCATCTCCACCGGACCAGCAGCGATTAGTAATTTTGAATACATTTTTGATGCGAGTGATAAAGATACAAGCAGATCAAATGAAGGAATAACCAAGAATAATACAACTCATGAAGATGCAGTTGAAGGAGCAAAATGGCTGGAAGATAATTATAAAGATTCAAGCTATTTCATTCTAAACCACCCATCGAGGAAGCTTAAGTACTTAGTAACGGATATTCGTGATTTTAATGATGCTGCACCAAATGTGGCTTTCGGATTTGAAGGAATCCCTGGACATCAAAAGGAAAGCAGTCGTGGCGGTTACGAGAGTAGTGATAATAAGGCAAAGACTTATGGCGGTGTAGACTATATGGTAGCAAAAGTTGGCGGGCTATGGGATTCACTTTTAGGTGAAGGCAGAAATTTTTGGGTATTTGCCAATTCTGATTTTCATAATACTGACGGTGATTTCTGGCCTGGTGAGTATGAAAAAAACTATACTTTTGTTACAGGCAATGACTATAAGTCACTGGTTTCAGGATTTCGCTCAGGTAATTCCTTTGCTGTTGAGGGAGATTTAATCAATGGATTGGAATTTAGTGTTCAGAAAAATAAGAAAAAAGCGGTAATGGGAGAGAATTTGAAAGTATCAAAAGGTGACAATATACAAATCACAATAAGATTCAAAAGCCCGAAGTGTAATAACAATGGTGATAAGGTCAATGTGGATCATATTGATTTGATTGCAGGTGATGTGACGGGTAAAGCTAGCCCAGGTACTTACGGATATAGTAAGGATACTAATGAAACAACTAAAGTTATTGCAAGGTTTAGTGCAAAGAATTGGAAAAAAGACGATAGCGGATGGATTACTATTAAATATAATGTGAATAATATTGATAACAGTAAGTACTTTCGTTTAAGGGGGACCAATCTTGGTGTTGGGGTGGCTAATGAAACAGATGCTGAAGGTAATCCATTATGTGATGAGTTAGTTGGTGCAAATAATGCTAACAAAGCTTATGCTGATTTATGGTTTTATTCTAATCCAGTTTTCGTTTCAGTAAAGTAATAATATTATATTTAAGCTATGTGTTTGCTCAAGGGGAGGATAATATGATAAGCAAGTATTTAGAGAAAAGAGTTGAATTGGACTTATGTGAATTAATGAGGACTTCAAGCAAGATTCAATTAGAATACTATTTGGTTGAAAGTGAATATGATCAGAGATATGGTTATAGAGAAGACAAAGCTTATGGGGTAGAGATCAGCAAGAAAGAAAGAGATAGCTATGCTGAAAGTGAAACAGTTACGAATCTGTCCAATAGCAAGGAAAAGACTCAGGGGATATTAAGTATATTGGCAAGGAATACAGTAACACCTGTTCAACTTTTGTTCGTATTGGACGAGCTTATTGAATTATAAAAAATATGCACATTGAAAAAAGAGCGAAATGCTCTTTTTTTAGCTAAATTTATATAAAAGGAGAGGAGTGAAGAGTATGAAAGATTATATGGTGATTAATGCCAAAATTGTAACACCCCATGAGGTTATTAATAACGGGTGCGTTCTTATTAGAAATGGAATTATAGAATGTATAGAAGAATGTTGCAGGTCATATGTTCGGTCAGGTTCAACTGTATTTGATGCAAAAGGTAAGTGGCTTTTGCCTGGAATAGTTGATTTGCGCAGTGATGTAATTGAAAAAGAAATGGAACCTAAACGGGGGGTTTTTATGCCTCTAAAAATTGTGCTTTTTTCTCTGGAGAACAGGTTCTTATTACACGGAGTTACTTCAATTTATCACTCCTTAACAGTTAATGATGTAAGTTCAAGTTCAGATGTTCACAATACTGATGGAGTTTTTTCCAATATAAAAGGAATTAATAATTTAAAAAGGTATGGACTTTTAAGGCATTTTGTAAATGCAAGATATGATATTACTGGTAAGAAGTTTTGCCCAAAACTAATGGAAGTGGTAGATACTGGGAATGTAAACGTAATCTCGTTTGTTAATCATAAGGATGAATATGAAGAAAGAGTCAATAAAGATGTGGAAAAAACAAACGATCCACAACTATTGGATTTTATTGATTTGTTGGCTGAGAAGGCAAAAAAACATAAAATACCTATTATGACATACTATGATGATTCGCATGAAGAAATTGTATTAATGAAAAGCGATGGGGTTACAATAAGTGAGCTACCGCTTGATTTCAAGTCTGCAGAAAAAGAAGGGCAGTATGTAGTTGTTGGAGCACCAAACATTGTCAATGAAGATATGAATGCTGGAAATATGCGTTATGTTGATGCAGTTAAGAGTGGAGGTGCAAATATTCTCTGTTCTGATTATGTTCCTTCATCAATTATTCATGCAATATTTGTTTTGCATTATAAACATGGAATTAATATGTATAGTGCAGTAAATATGGCTACCCTAAATCCGGCTAAAGCCGCAGGTATTGATGATAAATTAGGCTCTATTGAGTGTGGAAAACAGGCTGATTTAGTCCTTGTAGGTGATAGAATACCTTTTGTTGAACAGATGTTTGTAAACGGAAAGAGAATTTTATGTATGGAGCGAAATAACATGATAAATCGACAATTATGGGCTACCGTTTAATCATTATTGTTTTTTTGCATTGCCAATCCGTGAGAGACTGTAGTTAGGATATGGGCACTAAAAATTATTGGGATTAACTTGCAGATATACTAGCAATTGAGTTGAACATATAATATAATTTAACTGTAATTCCATAAATATTTATTTATAAAACTAGGGGGGTATTTTTATGTGTAAAGTGTTAAAGGTCGGGTCTTTAATACTAACTGTCGTCATGCTTTGCCAACTTTTTGCGTCAATTCCATTATGTGCAGAAGGGCTTTACGGTGATTTAAACAGTGACGGTTCAGTAAATTCAATTGATTTTGCTTTACTAAGAGGATACTTGGTTGGAACAAGCAATGGCTCGCAGGGAACTGACTGGGAAAAATACGCTGATATATATCAGGATAACTCTATTAATTCACTTGACTTTGCAATTTTAAGAAGATATTTGTTGGGGATGACTAAGGTATTACCATTTATACCGGGTACATCTAACGTTACACCGAGCCCTACTCCAACAATATCATCAAGTCCTACTCCACAAGAGGAATGGATTCCTTATATCCCACAACCGGAAGATGTTGCTTTAAGTCTTGTAATAGATTGTTCATCCGGATCATATTTAAATGCCAAAAGATACATACAGGCAAACATAACCTTCCCTGATGGAGGATACAGAATTGCGGATGAAGGTCAACTTGTGTCTTCCACATCGGATTCTTCTCAATTTAATTACACAACATCAGGAGTAAAAATCGAGAAATATGTTGGACCTAACCCAGTAACACATGCTCTTATGAGTAAACAAATAAAGTATCAATTAGACGATACACTGAGTAAAAGAAATTATTTTAATTTCATAGTATATGATACAAGTGTTACTGAGTTCTATTTCACCAGTGATTCAGTTATAGCTCCAACACCTGTTCCGTTTGGTGCAACAGTTAATAAGAACTTTGTAGATGGAAATACCAAGTTTGCTGCAGATCTTTTTAAGAAATTCAGTGAAGAAGATTCGTGTAAAAACGTATTTTTCTCACCATTTAGCATATCTATGGCTTTATCAATGGTATACCAAGGTGCAGGTACTACTACTAAGGATTCTATTGCAAAAGCGCTTAATTACACGGGAATGAGTAATGAAGAAATTAATCAAAGTTATATAGATCATTTGAAATACTTCAAAAACTTATATCCTCAGGTTGAACTGAATGTTGCCAACTCAATATGGCTCAGGGAAGGCTTTGAAGCAAAAGAGAGCTTTATATCAAAAAACCAGGAAGTCTTTAATGCACAATGTTCTTACCTTGATTTCTCCGATCCTTCTTCATGTGATGTTATGAATAAGTGGATTTCTGATGCAACAAAAGGAAAGATAAGCAACATGGTTGAACCACCTATCCCTGCAGAAACTGTAATGAACCTTATAAATGCGATATATTTTAAAGGTAACTGGACAGATCAATTTGATATCAGTCAAACAACAGAAGGCACTTTTACGAATATCAATGGTAAAAAAGAGACAGTACAAATGATGCATAAATTCGATGATTACAATTATGCTGAAAACGATGAATTCAGAGCTATTGAACTTCCATATGGTTCAGGAAGTATTTCGATGTACTGTATTCTTCCTGAAGCCAGTAATGTAAACGATTTTATTGCTGAATTTGATAATAATAAGTGGACTGAAATAAAGAGTAAGCTTTCACATGGGTCAGATATTAATTTAAGTATTCCGCGCTTTAAGTTTGAATACAAACCTCAAAATGTGAAACAGAAACTAGCGGATTTAGGCATGGGTGAAGCGTTTTCAAGAAATGCCGATTTCTCCGGAATTGGCGAAAATGTTTGGATAGACAGTGTAACACACAAAGCTGTAATTGATATAAATGAAAAAGGAGCAGAGGCTGCAGCTGTAACAATAATAGGATTATTTGGCTCGGGAATGCCAAACTCCTTTATCGCTGACAAGCCATTTATGTTTATAATTGCAGATAACGTAACCGGTACTATTCTCTTTATGGGTAAGGTTGTTGATTTTTAGGAGAGTGCCTTTGATTTAGAAAGGACACATTGAATTTATCAGTGTGTCCTTTTACTTAAATTTGATGCAATGCTTCCAAACTTGATAAAAATATATTTGATACGACCTAAAAGAAGCTTGTTAGGTGGGGAGTTGAATTATAAATTCTGTTCCCTTACCAACCTCACTACTGACTTTAATGTCTCCATTATATAAGTTAACAATGTGCTTTACTATTGAAAGTCCTAAACCTGTGCCTCCCATGTCTCTAGACCTTCCTTTGTCAACCCTGTAAAAACGTTCAAATATTCTCGGTATATGATCAGGAGGTATACCAATTCCGGTATCTTTAACGGAAATTACAACTTTTCCTCCGACCCTTTGGGCATCAACTGTTACTGAGCCGGTTGGAATATTGTATTTAATTGCATTATCAACAAGGTTTAATACTAGTTGTTTCATTCTGTTTCTATTTGCTTTAATTAGTATTTTTTCATCTACAGTGTTATTGAGAAGTACATTTTTCTCAATTGCTATATTTTCCATAACTTCAAACACACCATCAATAATAGATTTTAAACTAAAGCTTTCCAGGTCAGTGTCGCTAAGTTTGTTCTCAATTTCAGACAAAGACAGAATATCGTTTATTAATTCATGAAGCCGCTCGGCTTCGATATCAATAATATCTAAAAATCTTTCAGATACATCAGGCTTATTGATAGCGCCGCTTTTTAGAGTTTCAATAAATCCCCTTATTGAAGTAATCGGAGTTTTGAGTTCGTGTGTTACATTTGAAACAAATTCAGTTCGTAGCTGCTCAAGCTTTCTTATCTTTGTTATGTCTTGAATAGATATAATCCATCCGGAGTTGCTAAGACTATCGTTTTTAGGCCTTATAGGTGATGTTTTAATGAGTAGAACTTTTTCGTCAAATGTAATTTCGGATTCAAGAGGAGAGTTTTGCTCTACAGATTCTTTTAAAATAAGGTTTAACCGGTTATTTCTAATATGGGCTGATAGGATATCACTGGTAACTTTGGCGTTTTTGTCCATGTTAAAAACGTCAAAGGCAGCAGGATTAATTAATATAATCTTATTGTTACTATCAACTGCAACGATGCCATATGTAATGTTTTCAACTATGGACTCAACTTCAACTTTTTTATTGTTAAGGTTAAATATTGTTTTTTCAAGTTTTGAAGCCATTTCATTAAATTGAAGAGCAAGCTGGCCTAATTCATCATTTGAAGTCAATAGTATTCTCTTTGAATAGTTTCCGTTAGATATTTCTTTTGAAGCATGGACTATATCATTAAGCGGCCGTATCAATGACTCTGCTATTCTTGAAGAAATGAATACAGTTAAAATCAGCGCTGATAAAATTATCAGGATGGAATAGAACCAAGCCATTCTGTCGATAATATTTAGCTGAATGAGTGGGACGGAAACCCGAACGATGACTTTTAATTGCTTAACCGGAATTGTCATATATAATAAATCAGAGTTTATTGTTGTACTGCTGCGAATATCCTTTCCAATACTTCCTTTTATAGCTTCTTGAATTTCTTTTCTAGTAGAATGGTTCTCCATTTTAGTATAATCAGCTTCAGAATCTCCTAAAACATTTCCGGAATAGTCTATGAAAGTCACTCTAAGATTATTATCTGGGTAACTGCTATTTTGATTTTGATTGCTCGCAAAGTCTTTTGCGATAAAGTTATAATCAATCATAGATTCATCACTTAAGTTCAACAAATAGTATTGTATTGAAAAGCCTATATTTTTAAGCTTGTTTTCAACCTCAGATTTGTAGTACTTTTTAGAAATTTGAGAAGTAAAAATAACTGTAAGGGTTAAAACAATTGCTATCAAAATCAAATAATATTTAAAGATTTTCTTCTTCATACTTTATCCTCTTTATCGCTAAATCGGTATCCTACACCTCTGACGGTTTCTATATACACAGGTGAATTGTCGTCATCCTCGATTTTTTGTCTTAGATATCTTATATGTACATCTACAGTTCGTGTTTCGCCATAATAGTCAAAACCCCATATTTTCTCTAAAAGCAATTCACGTGACAGGACTATTCCTTTATTTAAGATCAAAAGTTTCAATAGTTCAAATTCTTTATAGGTCATTTCAATGAGTTGTTTTTCTTTATAAACTTCATGTCTTGCAACGTCTATTGTTATTTTGCCAACTTTAATTTTTTCAGGGTTAGTTTCAACTGAATCTGCTTGCCGTCTGAATATAACTTTTATTCTTGCAATAAGCTCTCTTACGCTGAAGGGTTTTGTAATGTAATCTTCGGCACCAAGTTCTAGGCCTAAAACCTTATCAAACTCATCATTTTTTGCAGTCAACATAATGATGGGTATTTTTTTTAGTGAAGAGCTTTCTTTAATTCTCCTACAAACCTCAAGACCATCAATACCCGGCAGCATTATATCCAAAAGAAATAAATCCGGTTTCATGTTTTGACATTCACTGAGCATAGTCTCGCCACTATCAAAGCATTTAACATCATATCCGTTTTCTTTTAAATTAAATCCAATTAATTCCTGAATGTGTTTTTCGTCCTCAACAACATAAATCAACTTTTTTGACATATATCCACCATCCTGTTATCTATGCGTATCAAGAAAGTTTCTTGATACGGCAATTGACAAGTCTTTATTTACAGATATCCCTATTTCGTAGTTGAATTATTTCATTCAGCTTGATGAGAATCCCTGGCCAAATGATCATGTTCGCCTGTTACGTTATAAACAACCCATTCTCCGATGTTTGTAGCGTGATCAGCCATACGTTCAAGATATTTTGCGATTAGTATGAAATCTATAGCCTGTTCAACTGATCCAGGATCATTTTTAATAATATTTATAAGTTCAAGTGTTATTTTCATAAACAAATCATCAACCTCGTCATCACTATTGCATACAAATTTAGCGAGATCAATGTCCTGCTTAATATAGGCATCAATTGATTTGTTAACCATATGTTTTGCAAGCTCAGCCATTTTGGGAATATCTATTAACGGCTTGATATATTTTTCATTGGCCATCCGTAAAGTTATTTCAGCAATATCTGCTGAATGGTCAGCAATTCTCTCCATATCGGTAATAATCTTCAAAGCAGCACTTATAGTCCGTAGATCTTTAGCCAGAGGCTGTTGACGGGCGATAAGGTTCAGACAGCGCCTTTCTATTTTTTTCTCAAGATCATCAATAACATCATCATTCATAAATATTTTTCTTGCCAGCTCTATATCCTGCTTTTTTAAAGCAATTATGGTGTTTTCGATAGATTCTTCTACAAGGCTACCCATCGATATCATATCCATATGCAATTCTTCAAGCTCTCTATCAAAAAAACTTCTTGTCATAAACTTTCACATCTCCTTAAAATGTTATGTATAAAGGGGTAAATGAAATTTTACTTCCGATCTTTACAGGGCCTATTTGGAATAAATCTTGAGGAAGTTGTTATTTCATTATCCTAGCCGAATCTACCTGTAATATAATCCTCAGTTCTTTTATCTGCTGGAGTACTGAATATCTTTTCCGTACTGTCATATTCCACAATTTCTCCAAGCAGAAAGAACGCTGTTTTGTCGGATATACGGCCTGCTTGCTGCATATTATGTGTAACAATAATTATAGTATAATTACTTTTTAGTTCTTCTATTAAGTCTTCAATTTTCAAAGTTGACAGGGGATCGAGTGCTGAAGTGGGTTCATCCATCAACACTACATCAGGTTCTACTGCTAACACTCTTGCTATACATAGTCTTTGCTGCTGTCCTCCCGATAGTCCTAAAGCACTTTGCTTAAGACGGTCTTTTACCTCATCCCAAAGTGCCGCACCTTTTAAACTTTTTTCAACAATTTCGTCAAGCTTTGATTTTGACTTTATACCATGTATTTTAGGCCCATATGCAATGTTTTCATATATTGACATTGGAAACGGATTGGGTTTTTGAAATACCATGCCTATCCGTTTTCTTAATTCAACTATATCATATTCCTTATACACGTTCAAACCATCGAAGTAAACATCTCCCGTAATTTTAACACTTGGGACCAAATCATTCATTCTGTTGAGTGACTTCAAAAATGTAGATTTACCACAGCCCGAAGGCCCAATCAAAGCAGTGACTTGCCTGTCAAAAATATTTATATTTATGTTTTTTAATGCGTGACTGCTCCCGTAAAACAGGTTTAGGTCTTTGGCAGATACCTTTATTTTATTATTAACCATCTTGCTGACGTCCTTTCCTTGCTTTATTATGTTCCTATAGTAGATTTTTTTATTCTTTTTGCTATTAAACTGGTAATAGAATTGATTATTGCAACTGTAATTATAAGAATTGTTGCAGTTGAAAAAGCTTCTTCAAATGAAAGCCCTTCTTTTGCCAGCATATACAAATGGACAGACAGCGTTCTGCCTGAATCCATAACACCTTGTGGAAATTTTGCAACCATACCTGCAGTAAGATATACAGCGGCTGTTTCGCCAACAATTCTACCTATGCTAAGTATAACTGAGTTCAGTATACCTGGAATTGCACTTGGTAGTACGACTCTGATGATAGTTTGAAGTTTGGTTGCACCTAAAGCAAGACTTCCTTCCCTAAAAGATACGGGTACAGTTTTGAGTGCTTCTTCCGTTGTTCGAATTATTGTTGGAAGAACCATAATACTTAAAGTTAATGCTCCCGCTAAAAGTGAAAACCCGAACTTTAGGGAAGTCACAAAAAAGATAAATCCGAACAGTCCGTAAATTATCGAAGGTATTCCTTGTAGTGTTTCTGTTGCAAAACGAATCAGCTTGAGTATCTTGCCAGGTTTTGAGTATTCTACAAGGTAAATGGCAGAAAATATACCTATAGGTGTTGAGATGATTACAGACAATAAAACTATATATAGAGTATTTACAATCATTGGCAAGATTCCGTGTTTAGTTCCTTTGTATTGGGAAAAAACAAAATCGAGGCTCAGGTGGCTAATTCCATTAATTAAAATGTATATAAGAATCCAGGCCAATATGCCTACTGTTATAAGCCCACAGAGCCAAATAAGTGCTTTTAAAAATCTATCTTTTATCTTCCTCATCTTCAATTGCTTTCACCTGCCTTGCGGATAAATACATTCAGGATAATATTCAAGATCATGATAAATATAAACAGTACAACTCCTGTAGCAAAAAGTGATTCCTGGTGTAGTCCCTGTGCATATCCCATTTCGATTGCAATGTTTGAAGTAAGGGTCCTGGCGCGGTCAAAAAGGGAATTGGGAATTTGAGGTGTATTTCCGATAACAAGAATTACAGCCATTGTTTCGCCAATAGCTCTTCCCATGCCAAGTACAATTGCTGCAAAAATACCAGATTTTGCAGCCGGTAGAATAACTTTAAAAATAGTCTCAATATGTGAGGCTCCCAATGCCAGAGAACCTTCTTTATATTCTTTGGGAACAGCTCTTATTGACGTTTCTGATATACTTACTATTGTGGGGAGTATCATTATTCCGAGAATAATAATTGCTGCTAACAAGCTGTTACCCCCGCCTCCAAAATTTCTATCAATTAAAGGTACTAAAACAATAAGTCCAAAAAATCCATATACTACAGATGGAATTCCTGCCAACAGATCAACTGCTGGTCTTATTATTCCAGAAAGTCTTTTAGGTGAAATTTCTGCTAGAAGGACTGCTGTCATTAATCCAATTGTAACACCTATCAAAGTGGCTCCAAGAGTGACCATCAGAGACGACAATATCATTGGAAATATGCCAAACTTACCTTCAAGTGGTTTCCATTCCATACCGAAAATAATGTCCGTTAAACCTACTTTAAAAAAAATAGGAATACCGTTTGCAAAAATAAAAACAGTTATAATAATAAGTGATAGTATAGAGATAAGAGAACATATTAAAAATGTTTTTTCTGTCAGTGTCTCAAATATTGATTTGTATTTTTTATTTTTGTTTTTAACGCTGGCATCCTTATCTAGGTACATTGGGGCATTTATTGACTTGTTATCTGAATGTTCAGCTATTTCATTTATTGCCATTAATATATCACCAACCAATCTAAAGCTTTATTGCACAACTAATTCTTAGTTTTTTAATTGTTAAAAATATTTTACCAAAGATAAAGTGTATGGGTTCTACCAATCTATATTCGAATACCCCCTGACCTTTAAATTTGGAACAGGGGGAGGAGGTATTTAATTGATTAAATTGACTTATTTAACTGAAATATAGTCCTCTGATACTACTTTTTGACCTTCTTCACCAAGAATGAAATCTAAGAACTCTTTTGATTCTTTTTTTGCCTCACCCTTAGTTAACATAAGAAATGGTCTTGATATTGAATATTTACCTAATTTGACGTTTTCTTCAGTGGCTTCCACACCATCAAGTTTTAACTTCTTAACCTTTGTTTCATCTACCATACCTATGGACATATACCCGATTGCGTTGTCTTTACCTGCAACATTTGCCATAACAGATCCATTACCCTCTGCTACAAGGGCATTAGCAACTACTAAGGATATTGTTTTATCGCCCTCTTTTTTCTCAAGTTTCAAAAGTTCTTCGAAAGCTCCACGAGTTCCAGAGCCTGCTTCACGGCTTACAACAATAATTTCCTTATTATCACCGCCAACTTCACTCCAGTTTTTTATTTCACCTTTGAATATTTTTACAATCTGATCTTTTGTTAAATCTCCAACTTTATTATTAGAACTAGCTATAACGGCAATACCATCAAGTGCGATTGTTGTTTCAGTTAAGTTCCATGCTTTTTCTTCAGTTTTAAGCTCCCTGGATGATGTACCGATATCACAAGTACCATCATTTACTGCTTTAATTCCAGCCGTTGATCCGACACCTTGTATTTCTATATTTACTTGAGGCTGGCTTTCATTATATTTTTCTGCCAACTTTTCAGCTAATGGCTGGACAGATGTTGAACCAACAATAGATATTTTTGAAACATTGCTTTTGCTTTGGCCTGCACATCCTGTGAGAACCAATGTACTGCATAGTGCTGCTACAGCTAATTTACAAATCACATTTCTTTTAATAATATTGTTCATTATTTCACCCCTGATATTTTCTGATTTTATAATAGTATTCATTATTTCCTCCCATTTATTTTTTATGATTTTATATTAATAAAGCGAGGTTAATGCTAAATTAAGGTACTGTTAAATTTATGTTAAGGGTTTTTAGTGATTCATTTTTAGTATTGAATAGAATCAATTGTTTGGCGGGGTAAAAGAGTAAACATAATAAAAATGAGGTGGCTAAATGCTAAATGCCACCTCATTTTTGAATAATCTATTTAGAATTCAAAGTGCTGGTTGGTTTCTTTCTTGAAAACTCTGGAGCTTCTTTAATAGCACCCCCTAGAACTTTAACTGCTTTATGAAGCATTTTGCTGGATTCTTTAGATAATTTCAGGGGTTTATCACCAACATCATTCCAGCCTTTTATTGACAAATCATCCGGTGGTAACTCAAGCTGTTCCCAATTTGCAAACAGGCGGCCCCAGTCGGAATTCAAGATTTCCCTGACTCTGCTGTAATGACTTGGATACCAGTAAAAATCGTGATAAAGAACACTTGCAATATAAGACCATGGAGCTAGTACAGTCTTCAAAGACCATTCCATAGGTTTTTTTAGAGGTCCCCAATATATAAGGTGCTGACCTTTGCTAGCTAGGGTCATCTTCTCAAATGGTCCTACAAAGTTCCATTTTTCATTTAAAGCATCAAGATCACCAACTATTTCAATATCTTTTACATCGCCGCAGCCAAGCCCGGCATCGTGAGCAAGACGAATAAACTTACAATCCTTTAGGGGATCAAATCCCATTAATTTTGCTGCAACAGCATCGATTGCCACCTGGTCAGCTGAGGCCAGTGTAACATTTTTTACATGGGGGATCATGCAGCGAGGTCCCGGGCCATCACCGGCAAAGGTTCCATCCATAACAGCAAAAACGCCGCGATGAATCTTTTTTTGTATCATTAACAGATCTACCAAAGTCTCGTGGATAACGGGGTGAGTCCAATGCCTGCGTTCGTTTAACAGTCCTCCGAAAGCATTCTTCATAGCACCTGTAGTTGTTGTGAAAACATGAGTTTTTACAGTAGGAAGGTGTATGATGTTTTCGCCAATAAATCTCTTAGGAATCGAAAATCCCTTAGGATAAACTTCATTTAGGCACAAAAATTTCTTTGTAAGGTCACCAACAGCTTCTCTTATATCAATCCATTCTTCACCTTCATATAAATGGACATTTCTAAGCCCATGCGATTCTATTACATTAATCTGTTTATTTTCTCTTTCTCCCAGATGAGAGTCGATTACAACAGTTCTATTGTGGCAGCCATGAATCAGATCTTTGTTAAAGCCATCCTTCTTCATAGCACGAATAACACCTTCAAGCTGCCAGGGTGTAGTTGAACTGCCGGGGTAGAAGAAATGCCAGCTTATATTGATCTTCAGTGCAGTATCAACTTCTTTGTCAATATAGTCCTGATAGTTGGCAAGATTCATCAATCTATGATAGTCATCAATAACAGTAGCAGGGTTTGTTTTTATTATAGCAACACGTGACTTTTTCATTTGTAATTCCTTTCATCTACTTTTTATAATACAACTATGTATTATATCATATCCTTTAGTCTGCTGGTACATGTAAAAGCATGGATTTTTAAAATTTAAAAAACAACTCCCGCTATTTTTGTCGGGCTTATCAAATTCTATAAGCCCTAAACAAAATAGTGGGAGTTTCTTGTCATAACAGAAGCTATATTTTCAGCATTCCTAATCTTCTAAAAAGGTTTGTAAAGTGTAACTGGATCCGCTAAAATCCGAAGTTGAATCTTTTTTTGCAGGCGTTCCTTTAACTAAAATATAATATGTACCTTCTTTTAAATCACTTGTGATCTTCTGAACAACAGTATCAACTTCAGTAGCTTCCGAGCTTACGCATATTTCATTTCCGTCCTTATCTAAAAGGGTCATGCTTATCTTACAAGAATCCGAGCCTGAATACATATAGTCGAAAGATAAAGCAAAAAGAGATATCTTTCCGGCTTTGTTCAAGGTAAAGGAATAATAGTCTATATCCTCATTATCAATAAAACTGCCCTCTAAAGACTGGTTTGGAATGACTTCGTTAGCTGTCCCTAAATTATTATTAGGTTCAAATTCTTCAGCAGAGCTTTCATAATAGTTTAGACTGTCTAATGGAATAACACATGCTGAAGCGAAAAGCTTTTTAACACTATTGATTGGTACTGCAAAGTTGATATTCTGTGAATAAAGAATAGTCATACTGGTAATACCAATAACATCCCCATAGGAGTTAAATAGAGGACCTCCGCTGCTGCCGGGAGATATTGAAGCACTTGTCTGTATATAGTCAATTCCAAACATGTTTCTTATACCACTCACAATACCGGTTGTTACAGTATTCTGAAATTCCAAAGGATTACCAATTGCTACTACATCTTCGGCTAATTCAATCTTGTCAGAATCACCTAATCTCACAACAGGTAAGTTGGTAGCGTCTTTTAGCTTCAAAATTGCAATGTCTTTCAATATATTATAGTTGAGCAAGTAATCTACTTTATATTCTGTATTGTTGTTCAAGGTACATGTTATAGATGAAGCACCTGAAATTACATGAAAGTTTGTTACGATAATTCCGTTGCTCTTAATATTAAATCCACTTCCGGAGGCAAGTTGTTCGCCATTTTCATCAAAAGTTTTTATAAATGCAACGGCATCCTTGTTTTTAGCAATTTCCTTAGCACTTAAGGTGGTAGTACCTGTAGCTGTAGAAGACAATACAATTGGTTCTGCCGGATAAGTTTGATTTTTAGGCAAAGTTATTAATATATCTTTCAAAGGTGCCTCAGCATCAAGTCTTTGTTTAATAGATCCTTCAGTGTTTACCCTATATTCCTTTCCACTTTCAGTAAGAATTTCGCTATAATAAACCCAATTGTCAGTAACTTGGAAACTTCCTTCAACTCCGCTACCTATAGTTTTTCTGGTGCTTAAATCTTCCTTTAACTTGTAGAGGTTTTGAATAGTACTGTTATAATAGAGCCAACCGTCATAATAGTTTATACTGTCGATTGAACCACTGACAATTAACTCTTCATTCTGTCCATCTATTCCAACCTTATAGATACCTGAATCATAGCCCTCGCCGATAAAATAGAGCCAGTTTCCAGCCTTAGTTATGTGCATATCTGATCCGTATACATAAGAAAGTTCTGCTGAGTCTGAACCATTTGTTCTTATTTTCCAGAGTGTGTCAGTACTGGTCTTTTGGAAATATATCCAGCCGTCATCGACAATCATATACTTCATTGGGAGGTCGCTTATCTTACGTTCACCTTTACTATCAAGCCTGATTTTATAGGGCTTGTTTCCATCGCTGACATTTATGTAGTATATCCAATCGCCAACGACATTAACATATTCTACGATATCTTCGGAGAGCCTTGTAACTGAGCTTCCGTCTAATTTCATTTTGTAAAGCCTTAATTTATCTTTTTCAGGAAGATAAAATGAGCTGGAATAATATATCCAATCACCCACAATATTAAGATAGTTAACAGAATTTTCACTTATTTGAACTTTCTCAGAACCATCTTTTTTGATCTTCCAGAGACCTTTTTTATACATAGAAGTATAAATCCAGTCATCTTTTTCGCATATAAATCCACCATTGGAAATGTTTCCTGTAGTATTACCACGTAATTCTTCACTGCTGTTTGGTGATATGGTAACGGTTTTAGTGCTGTTGTTCCAATCAACATTAGCACCTAAAGATTCACTAATAAACCTGATAGGAACAAATGTTTTACCATCAATTATTTTAGCAGCTACTTCCAATTGAATGGATTCATCATTTAAATATGCTGTTTTATTGCCAATCTTCAGCTTTATAGACGTATTGCCTTTTAAAGCAGTCACTGTTTTAGTATTGCCATCCCACTCTATGTATGCATCAAGACTTTCAAATATATCTCTCATGGGAACCAAAGTACGGCCAGATTCAATAACTGGAGGATTTGAAAGAGTAAGAGCTTCCCCTCTCACAATAACCTGTATTTCAGATGTAGCTCCAAGAACAGGTAGATTAAATAGGCTGGTTACTAGTAAAAAAACTAGAAAGAAGGAAATATTAATTTTTCTCATGTGTCACCTCTATAAAATTTGTAAAAAAAATAGTGCTAACTATATTTTACCACACAAATTTATGGTATACCAGTATAATATAGATTATAAAAAAATTGTATGAAGAATTTATTTACATTGCTTAAAGGTTTTATGTAAATGTGTTAAATTATTACAAATATAAACCGATTGTAGCTAAAATATAATTTTGGGAATTATGCAGGTTCAAATTTTTATAATATAAAAGCCGGGGTAACCGGCTTTTATATTATAAAGTAGTTGTAGAAGTATATTCAACCTTTATTGTGTCGTCTTTTTGTCTGGCCAACTTTGCTTTATTACCTCTTCCGTCTTCAATATTGAGCTTTTCAAGTTTACAATCAATAAAAAAGTTTACTACTGTGCTTTCTACAAAAGCCGACCAGTTTTGCTTTCTTTCAGTATGATTTTCATCCTTTGTTGCTTCAATAAGTGCATCAATATTATTCACTTTATCGTTTGTAGCCATGATTCTTCCACCTTTCAGCTAACTATATTTTTTAAAAACATTTTATATAATAACATTTTTAATACATCAATGGAAGATAAAAAATTATTTCCAATCGGTCAACGGTAAAATACATCTACCTTAACAGGAGAACCACAGTAAATACATGTATCTGTACCTTTTTCAACAGTCTTATTGCAGGAACTGCACTTTGAAGGAGGAAGAAGTACTCTGCCATCTTCTCTGCCGTCCTTTAAGTCTACGATTTTAAGCTTTTCAATAAGCTTTTCATCGGAATAATTGTGTTCCTCTTTTAGAATTTCCCATAATGCCTCTGTTATTAGCATTAATCTCTCATATTGGTTCTTTGATAACTGCTTTTCAGCACTTGCTTCTTTTTCTAAGGCGTGTAATAATTCATTCACGCAACGTCCCTCCCCTTTTTTATCCAATATACACCATTATATTGCTAATTGACATAGGAATCAAGAACTTCAATAGACTAACAGGAAATAATATTATTATAAAAAGGCCAAACTATATTTCAAAAGAGGAAGGAGTGGATTTAATGGGAAAGAACAAAACAAAAGGTATTAACTCAGATCCAATGAAGGAGAAAACCCAGGAACTTGAAGACACAAACAGAATATCAAAAGGCTATCACAAAAATAACCCTTCTAAGCCGAAGTGAGACAGACTTTTAGTAATACAACAAAATCAGTTGCCCCCTAAGGTAACTGATTTTGTTGTTAGGTGAAACTTTAAAGTATTCGACAAGAATTCCTTAATTATATTTTCTGGATTGCCAATAAGAGAATAATATTTTCTGTTATAAAGTAATGACAAAATGTTATAAAAGATATGACAACTGTAACTTGTTTATGTGGAGTTAAATAAATATAATGGATGTATAAGAGAATGTTGTTGGGAGAATTAAGCAAACAGCACTCAGTATGGGCTACTTTTAAACCATAAATCTCTAATTGTTTTGTAAAACTTTTGAAAGTTATAGAATATTGCTGGTTTTAAAATTTATTTACATAGGGAGGAAAACAAAATGCGCAAAAGTAAAATGTCACTTATTATTATGGTGGTCTTTGTTATTTCAACATTTTTAGCCATCTGCGTTTCGGCACAGACAGTAGAGGCAGCAACGAATAAGCCTTATAGTAATGTGCAGTTTGAAGTAAAAAATGCTGGTGATAATAATTATGTAATGGAAGTAACATTCACGTTTCCAACGTCAGGTTATGAAGTAGAATATGATGACCAAGTAGCCTTAGCTGGTATGGTAAATCCTGACGGCTCAACTTCTATGTCCTTCAGGGCTTCTGTAAATGAGATTATTGAACCTTCGGGTGAATGCCTCCAGGTAGAAACAAAGGAAACAATAACTTATACCCTGGGTAAATTGTCGAAAGGAAAACACCTATTTATCTTGGGTTTCGATGATGGAACTGAGATTGGAAATTACACCATTGAAATTGACGCCTATGAAAAATATCTTCCAACTCCAGATCAGGTTGAGATTAAGGTACAGCCGGACACATTTTCCTGGTCTGCTGGTAATCATTACAAAGCGTTGGTAAATTTAACTTTCCCGGATTCAGGTTATAGAGTAGATTATGAAGATGCACTAACTACATCAACAGTTGAAAATCCTGATGGATCGGATTATACATCCCATGTGGCTAATGCTAATATCACAAAATATACAGGTCCTTCATTGACAGTAATAACGACTAAAACACTTGAATATGATTTAGGATATCTTCCTTTCAATAGCTTACAACAATTTGTATTTTATGTAGATGGACTGAAATACTATGTGCAATTTATATCTCCAAAAGTACTTCCTGTTACAGGCAGCACACAAACCACATCCAGTATACAAGCGGCAGAAAGTTATACTCTTGAATGGGTTGAATACAATCCTCCGATGAATGATATGGAAGTAAAAATAGTAAATGATTCTGAAGCTAATTATATTGCCTATGTTGATATTGCTGTCAGGAACGAATCTGGGTATAGGATAACAACGGATGGTGAAGTTGCAGTATCGGCAGGAGTCAATCCGGACGGGTCAACATTAAAAACATTGCAGGCTTTAGCAACTGTTGAAATGTACGATGGCCGTGTGACAGGTACGCAAACAATGAAGCAAGCCAAATTTGATTTAGGCAAATTGTCATCAGGGAAATATAGGTTTGTTTTTGCAGGTAAGGCATTTAATTTTGATGTAGAATCAGGAACTGTACTTCCAGGGTTATATGGAGATTTGAATAATGACAGTAACGTAAACTCTATTGACTTTGCAGTATTTAGAAAATACATGCTGGATGGAAACAGCGATGGAATATCTTTGAAATTTGCAGATCTCAATGGAGATGGAGTTGTAAACTCAATAGATTTTGCAAATTTGAGGCTTTATTTACTTGGCAAAGTCAGTAAATTGCCCGTTAGTTTTTGATTAGGCATATTTGTTGCATAGAATTTTCAAAATAAGCATACAGATATGCTAATTAGTGGTATAATAAGATGATTACAAAAATAGGAAGTACTATTCGTTTTGATGATAGATTTGCTTATGGCTTAACTATAATTCAATTAATACTTAATTGTAACGAAGAGAGGATTACTTTTGTATCCACTCTTTTTTTTATAATCCAAGGTGCATTAAAATTTGTTCCAATGTTAAAAATAAATATAAATGGAGGCGTTTTCTATTAAAAAAAATGAGCTGCAAATGAATGATGAGATAAGGGATCGTGAGGTTCGACTTATTGACAATGATGGAGCTATGTTAGGCATTATGTCATCAATGGATGCACAAAAAATTGCAATTACGAAAAACCTTGATCTTGTAAAAGTTGTGCCGAATGCAGCACCACCGGTATGTAAGATTATGGACTATGGTAAGAGTATGTTTGAACAGGCTAAAAAGGAGAAAGAAGCTAGAAAAAACCAAAAGGTGGTTTCGCTTAAAGAAGTAAGATTATCTGCTACGATTGAAGAACATGATTTTGACTTTAAAGTAAAAAATGCCTGTAAGTTTCTTCAAGATGGTGATAAAGTCAAAGTTAGTATTAGGTTTCGAGGTAGAGAGATGAAATATACAGTAACTGGGAAGGAAGTTCTGGAAAAGTTTGCTGAAGCAGTTAATGGTGTTGGGATAGTTGAAAAACAACCAAAGCTTGAGGGTAAAAGTATGATGATGATACTTAATCCTAATAAGGAGAAATGATATAGTTTGTTTGAGTGGAAAGAGCTTAAATATTAGAATTGGAGTTATTTGTATAGAAGAAATAGGTGAATTCTCCAATAGAAGAGTATGACAATTTTACTTTAACTTAAATATTTTTGTATAGATATGTAAAATTAGTATAGAATAAGTTGAATATTGGACGCTTGTTCTTAACAAAATATATATAGAATTGAGAATATAATATTTATTATATACCTAAATCTCAATGCATTTGAGGAGGTGCAGTACTGAATGATTGGAAAAGTTAAATGGTTTAATGCTGAAAAAGGTTTTGGTTTTATTGAAAGAGAAGGCGGAGACGATGTGTTTGTGCACTTCTCTGCAATTCAATCGCAAGGTTACAAGTCACTGGATGAGGGGCAAAGAGTGGAGTTCGATCTGGAAAAAGGACAGCGTGGGCTACAGGCCACAAATGTAAGATTATCATAGTTAAATAATACCAGAACGCACTAACACAAAGTTTTAAACACCACTGCGCTAGCGGTGGTGTTTTTTAAGAAGTTATTTACTGAGTCAATTACCCAAGTTTCCAGTTGAATTAAATTTTATAAGATTGTATTATAAGGTTCTTTGAAATACAAGCTGCAATTTATGCTAATAAAACTTGATTTTATGATAATTCTGCCGATAAATACTGAGTAAGTAATTGATTTAAAACGTATTATACATTATTTGGATATTTGAATGTTTATATGACGGTTTAGAATGAATACAAACAATTTAGAGTTAGTAAAGAGAGCGGTGAATGCACAAATGACTGAGATAGACATAAATAAATTCAAGGATGAACTTGAAAAAACCGAAGAGGGCTTCTACTTCAAAGAGATAAAAAGAGTTGTCAGCAAAAATGGGCAAAGAAAAGATGTTATGGGCAAAACACAGGATAGATTCAAATTTGATGTTATTATAGGACATGATGGGGGTTCCTTTTTAGTTGGTGCAGACGATAAAATTGGTTTACCTGAAAGTACCAAAATTTTTATGACAGAAACAAACTCGTTTGTTATAAAGAAAGATGATGGGATGATATTTCTTAATTCGAAGCTTTAATTATCATGATTTATATAAAATATAATCTGTGATTTTCATGTGCCTGTTTGAAACAAATAAGGTTACGTGAAGATATCCCCAAAATTATTATTCAACTATTTTCAAAAAAATTTTCAAAAATTTTTTATATTACCGTCAAAAAAAGTTACTTGGTTTCGTATAACTATTATGTAAGAAAAGGGATTGAGTTTAGAAGCTAAAACTCAATTTAAAATCAGTGTAATAATATATAGATATAAGGTAACTCCCTTGAAAGTACCAAAAGCTCTCTATAGAAAGAAACTGCGAAGTTTAAAAAGCAGGAGAGCACGAAAAAGTATCAGTGAATAAAGGTAATTACTCACTATTTAACCCGAACACCTCTAACTCCCTAGGGTGTTCTTTTTTTTACATAAACACCGACTTAAAAAAAAATCTTACACGAACTATACTATAAAAGGGGAGTGATATGTGAGTGGACATGTGGATTTTGGGTGTGCATACACCCGAAAAGAGATCCTTTATCGATATATTGCATAAAATTAAAAATGGGGATAAGCTCCTGAAAGATAGGTTTATTAGTGATTATAGGCCATTTATTATTAAATCCGTATCTAAGGTGCTTAATAATAAATTTATTGATATAGAAAATAGTGAAGAGTACAGTATTGGGCTGATTGCTTTTAATGAAGCTATTGAAAAGTATAATGAAGATAGGAAGTGCTCTTTTAAGAAATTTTCATATCAGGTTATACAGCGAAGGCTGATTGATTACAGGAGAAAAAACCAGAAGAGTTCTGTAGTCTATCCATTTTCGTATTTCGAAGGGGACGAAACATACGATTTTGAAGAAAAGTTTTTTAAGTCAGAGTATTCAGATCATGTATATAATTTTGAGATTCGTGAAGAGTTTTCTTCTTTTGTTAAGAAGATGGGCGATTTTGGAATATCAATGAATGATCTTGTGAACACTATGCCCAAACATAAAGATTCTAGAAAAACATGTGTTAAAATAGCTAAGCATATAGTTGAAGACGAAAATTTATATGACAAGCTTACTATAAAAAAGACAATTCCATTTAAAAGCTTATCAAAATATATAGATGTAAGCCAACGAACTGTTGAACGAAATAGAAAATACATCATCGCATTGGTTCTAATTCTAAAGAGCGACTTGGATATAATAAAAAACTACATTAAACATCTGGAATAAGCGGGGGTGAAATGAAATGGTGGAATATTTAGGGGTAGTAATTGAAGTTAAAGAGAATAAAGCTTTTGTAATGACAGATAGCTGTGAGGTTGTCTGTATTAGAAAACAACCGGGTATGTATGAAGGATTGGAAATAATATTTGAACCCTCAGAAATAGTAAATAAAACTAAAACAGCAGCAAAATATTCTGCAATAATAGGCAGTGTAGCAGCTGTTTTTATAGCTGTGCTGTTTTATATTAATATTTTCTATACAAATCAGATTTATGCTTATGTAGATATTGACATAAACACAAGCTGGGAGTTGGTGGTTGATAAAGAAAACCGCGTAATAGATATAAAGTCTCATGACAAAAATTCTGAAACTATATTCGATGACCTGGACATAAAGAAAAAGCCATTGGAAGTTGCGCTGGTAGATATGGTTCAAAAGCTTGATGAGAAGGGTATAATCGATTTGGATTCTGATAATAAAGTCTTAATTACAGCTTGTCTAGACGATAAGGACGGAGGAAGCATTGATGAAAAAGGATTGAAAAATCTTCATATTTCTTATAACAAAATTAAAGACGAGCTTTCAAGTAGAAATATCGAGCCTTACTTTATGGAAATCAAATCAGATGACAGGAAACTGGCGGCTGATAATAATTTGTCCATGGGCAGATATTCAGTTTTTAAAATTGGTAAAGAAAAGGGACTTGACTTGGATATTGAGAAGTTGAAACAAAGTCAGATTGGAGAAATTGTTGAAAAGATAGATATTAAAGAGGAATTTGAAGATATAAACAAGGATACTGACAATATTTTAAATAACAATGAAAATGCTTCTAATCAGAAAGCAGATGGAGATAAAGTTGACCAGGAAAACAAGAATGAGAATAGCAGCAATATAGTAGACGATGGAGGAAAAAACTTATCTATCGATGGAATTAGTGATATCGATAACATTGAAGCTATTGAATCAGCAAATAAAGAAACTCAAAAGGTAATCGAAAGAATTCAGCAGCAAATAAATAGTGATGTAGTGTTTGAGACAGAAAAGGCAAACAAGGAAATATCCCAAATTAAAATAAATAGCAGTCTTAGCTATGAAGAAAAAACTAAAAGAATAAGGCAAGTTGAAAACGATTTAAAGTCCAGAATCGATGAAATAAAGAGGATTGGAAATGAGAAAGCTCAAATAGAATTAAACCAGCTTTACCAGAAATCGAATGATTTATTACCGGAACAAAAATAATGTGTATTATTTTTGTTAGACTAGTTTAATGGTAAATTAAATGTTATAATTGATTTTAAGTATTATTAGTTTTCGATATTATTTATTTTTAGATGGGGCATTGGGGGGATTAGAGTGAAAAGACTTGGCGTTATAACAATCTTAATAGCAATTCTTATTAACACCATTGGTAGTAACGTTATGGCCAAGGATACTGAGAGAGAGTTTTCGCTATGCATGGCTGAAAAAGATCAAGCATATGGTCATATTGGTAAAAAGTCTATCCAAAGTACTGAAGAAACAAATCCTGAAACTATTCAATTGGATGATGAAGTTTCACCCGAAAATAACACATGTGATAAAGATGATAAACAATCGTACTGGTTATCTGTTCATAATACATATAAACCTGAGGCAACGCCTTCATCTACTGGCCATAATTTAACAACTCGGACACATGCTTCTGCAGATATACAGCAAGAACAGATCCCTTGTAATAGTAATAGACCCAAGATGTGGGCACAACCGTCTTCACAGGCACATATACCTGAGGTGACGCCATCTAATATTGCTTGTAGACCTGAGGCGGCGCCAACTTTTAGTGGGTGTGATTCCGGTGGATGGCAACATCATTCTTGGAACGAATATAAACCAGAAGCAACGCCATCCAAAATTGATTGTAAACCTATTACAACACCATTTTCTGGTGGATGTGATTCCAGTGGATGGCAATATCATTCCTGGAACGAATATAACCCAGAAGCAACACCTTCAAATAATGGATGTAATCCATTGGTACCACCTTCTAACACGCATAAGCCAGTAATCGCTTCAAGTGATAGAGAGAGACCAAGAGTATGGGTAACCCCACCTACTAATACATATAAGCAGGATCCACAAACTTATAACAACGATAAGCCTAAGAATGGGTTTGTACAACAACCTAGTGAAATTGAAAGTCGCAATTTTGATAGTACGGTTTTGCTTACAAAACCAAATTCAAGTAATGAACTTAGTTTGATAAACGCTGAACTTGAAAAGGCTAGGCAGAAGTTATCTGATATTAGGAATAAGGCACAGGGGCAAATTAACGCTGAGATAAAATCAACACAGGAAAAGATAAATGAGATTGGTAATAGAAAGGATATAAATTCAAAACAAAAGGATTCAAAGATTAAGAAATTCAAAGATGAGCTTGAGCTAAAGGTAAAACAAATTGAGAAAGATGCAACAAAACAGGTAAAGGATGTTATTGAAAATCAAAATTCAAAAATTAGATCCATTCTTAATTAGAATGAAAACTTTATAGTAAATAACTGACGCCCCTATTTTAGAATTAAATCTCTAATAGGGGCGTTTTTAATACTTTGAATGATTGGAAATTTGTAATATTAGAAAGTACTAGTGAATAAAGACTGTTGTCTTTTCAGGGATATTGTTTGTGAACCACTCACTTTCTTCAACTGGCATTCTTATGCAGCCTGCTGAAGCTACTGTTCCAAGAGTGCCGTCATATAATTCTCCATCCTTTTTTACTTTTACTGAATGAAAGAAATATGACGAATAGAAGCCGACATAGTTTTTTACCCAGACACTTCCACCCGCATGCATCCATTTTCCTCGGTTACTGCTAATAGAATATGTACCTTTTGGGGTTGGTGAAATGTTTTTACCTGAGGCACAGGGGATTTTTTTTTCAACTTCCCATTTACCATCATTACGAGTAAAGATATTAATAAGCTGTTTCTTAAGATCTACCCAAATAAGATAATCGGTTGGACTGCTTAATTTGAAATAGTTGTTTACAAAATACTCGGATTCTGAATCGGTAAGTCTTTCTTTCGAAGGCTCAAATTTAGTATCTATAGATAGATATTCTCTTTTGGTCCACCCTGATATATTACCACTTTTAACATAGTACCATTTATAGTCCTTATCTCTTACAATTTCCACCTTTCCTTTTGGAAGATTGGTATTAACCTTTCCACCTATAGAGTAATATAGCGGCGTACGGTCATTAATAGAGCCATAAACAAAATGCTCTGGGACTAACTCTTCAATATTTCTTTGTGGTTTTACTGAGAGATTATGGTGATAAATATGTACGGTTTTGGTATTTGCACCCCAGAATATTTTCATTCCCAAACCTTTAGATGCAGTTGACAGAGGAACATATATACGGTTATCTATATATTCTGTTTTAGTATCAATATATGTTGCACTTCCGTTAACATTTAAGATCCGGCTGTCGGGGAAGAATTCCAAATCCACTTTATGCTGAGTGAGTAAATCAAAATCGACAGAATTAACATAGGTTTTGTTATCTATGACTTTAATATCTTTTAACTTAATAGGCTCTGAATTTGCATAATAGTATACGCTATTAGAAACACTCGTGGCTTCTTCGGTTGAGGATATGCTATCAATTTTAATTGTTTTATTGCTTGAATCAATAAAGGTTTCATAGCCAAATGTTTCTGCAATAAGACTCAGAGGCACAAAACTTATACCGTTTTTTATAATAGCTGTGTATATAAGATCAGTTTTTCTCCCATTCATAAATGCTTGTTTTTTGCCTACTGCCAGATGAAGGTATTTGCCGGCTTTTTCAAGCATTATAGTCTGATCTTCTGAAATCCAATCGATATTTATTTTGAGTGCTTTTGCCAATTCCTTTATAGGCACTAAGACTGCATCTTCTGAAACGATTGGTTCAGTTAATAAAGCACGGTCACTGACCATAACCTTATACGGCGCGTTTTTTTGATTTTCATCCTTGCCAAGGGGAATTTCTCCTGAGGATGACTCAATCACAACGCTGGAGTCTGCACTGTTCAATGCGTCTTCCAAATTATCTACCGACGCATAAACGATATTCAGAGGGGAAATCAACAAACAAAAAATAAGGGATGCTAGAGTTACAATTTTCTTCATGCAAATAAACAAGGCTATACCTTGTTGTCCTCCTTTCGTGCATTTGAAATGCAATAAATAAAATACATAGAACCATATGCTTGAAGATTTGGTTTTATGCATAGTTTGTAATTTATTAAAATGTTGTGAAGCGATATTTAGATTCTGGTATTTCTCTTTGGTAAGAATATGTAAGAATGTTTTTACCAATCTGCTAGACTGGTGGATATGCGAAACAAAATGATGTATAGAAAAAATAATAGTTATAATGTAATAATATAATATTCTACACGTTTTTAAAGAAATCCTGCTTAAGTTATTCATTTATATATATTAGAAATAGTTTAAATGTAAGAGAATAATACTGCATGTCAAAGTACACTGCAAGATAAAGTTACTTTGTATGAGTTTTTTGTAGTGCAAATAATATTAATAAGTAATATTACAAACAATTGTAATAATAAAAAACCATTAATTAATATTATTTATGGTGCAATTTGTTAGGTTAAGTGATATAATAAGTAAAGATATTATTCACACAAGACATTGAAGTAATTCATTTCAGCACAACATATCTATATTCGATTTATATGTCGCCACGCATCCAATGTACGTTTATATAATTTATTATATAAATATATTTTCAAATTATTGTGGGAGGGAATAATAATGAAAAAACTATGTTTTATCCTAGCAGTTATTACGTTACTGGCTGCTTCGATTCCGTCTTTTGTATTTGGAGAAGATCAATATCCTGGATTTAGCGTACAGGGAAGATTTCTTTATGACAAGGATGGCGAAAAGGTAATTCCTTATGGCGTTAATGAAATGTCCATTTGGGGAGATATCGATGGAGATGTAAAGCTTCCAGAGATAAAAAAGACTGGCGCTAATACTGTTAGACTTGTTTGGAGTATTACAGCGCCTGCAAGAAAGTTGGATATTTTGATTTATAATTGCCGGATAAATAACATGATACCTATGATTGAGGTTCATGATGCTACTGGTGATTTTAGCAAACTTCAGACACTTGTAGATTATTGGACAAGCCCTGATGTAGTGAACGTATTAAAGAGACATCAGGAATACCTCCTTATAAACATAGGTAATGAAGTTGGACAGGATGTATCGAAAGCTGATTTTATCGCGGGTTATACAAAAGCAGTTACAAGAATGAGAGAGGCAGGAATTCACGTACCATTGGTAATTGACGCCTGCAAATATGGTCAGGATATTAATATGCTTCAATCAGCAGGTCCGGATCTTATTAAAGCTGACCCCGATCAAAATCTTATGTTCTCTATACATATGTGGTGGCCTTACATGTGGGGACACACTGACCAGGAAGTAGTTAATGAGATTAAAGAATCTGTTGATATGGAATTGCCGTTGATAGTTGGTGAATTCGGACATCAGTGGGAAGCTTCAACATCAGGAGCAATACCTTATAAGACAATTCTAGAGCAGTGTCATTTGAATGATGTAGGATATCTTGCATGGTCATGGGGACCAGGAAACACTCCGCAAACATTCTTGGACATGACAACGGATGGTACTTTTGCTACCCTCGTAGATTGGGGTAAAGAAGTTTGTATAAATAATACACATAGTATAAAAAATATTTCTGTGCGTCCTGCTTCTATGCTGAAAGAGCCTTCAACAACCCCTCCTGAAGTGAATATACCTGCAGGCAGCGTTGCAACTAATAAGAAGGTATATGCTTCTTCTGTTGAATCAAACAGCACCAATGCAGCAGAAAATGCTGTAGATGGAAACATAGCTACAAGATGGGCTTCACAGTATAGTGACCCTCAGTGGATCTATGTAGATCTTGAGAAAGAATATGAAATAGAAAGAATATACATTGAATGGGAAACAGCGTATGCAAGTCAGTATAAGATTCAGGTATCCAACGATGCAACCAGTTGGACTGATGTTGTAACGCAGTTTAATGGAGATGGGGATATTGACGATATCACATTGAGTACTACTGCAAAAGGAAGATATGTAAGAGTTTACTGTACGCAAAGGAAGACATCTTATGGAGATTCGATATTTGAATTTGGTGTATATCCAAAGGGTGGAAGTGTTGTAACACCAACTCCAACAAGCACTGTAACACCTACTCCAACCAGAAATATCTTGCTTGGAGATGTAGATTTTAATGGATTTGTCAATTCACTTGACTTTGGTAAGATAAGAATGTATTTGTTGGGAATGATCCAACTTACACCGGAAGAGCTAGAAGCTGCTGATGTAGATAAAGATGGAAAGGTTACCTCGATAGATTTTGGTAAGATAAGAATGAATTTGTTAGGTTTGCGATCTGCATTCTAAACGTATATACAAAACTTAATTTTAAGTTAAGAAAACTTCTGCTTATGATAGATAATTAAGCGGAAGTTTTTTTGTGAAATTCTGTTTTATTGAAGAATAAATGATGAAGTAATATTTAAGCTATTCCTTAATAACTTGCTTGGGACTTTTTGTTTACTACAGTAAATATTTTGTTTTGCGAATAAAATTTAGTCTTATTTGTCATAATATTACTAAAAATAGTTTGGAGTATATCTAAATGAAACTCCCATTGCCCTTAAAACAAGGGTATAAGCAGATAATGTTGTGACGAAAAAAGAAAAGCAAAACCCGGAATTTAGGTGATATATAATGAAAAGGTTATTATTAGTACTTACTATACTGGCAAATATGTTTTTAGGCGGATGTATATCGGAAGAATTGACTGATATTGGGATAGCCGTTTCTGTAGGAATTGATAAGTCAGAGGATGGTTATTTAGTTACTTATCAAGTAATGAATCCAAAAGCAATTTCATCAAAGGCTCCCAATGAGGCGCCTGTTGTGTTATATACAGAAAGTGGAAAGGATCTGTTTCAGATAAAGAGGAAGATTACGCAACAATCTCCAAGAAAAATGTACCATTCGCACTTGAGAACTGTTATTTTTAGTGAAGAAATTGCAAAAGAAGGTATCAAAGACATGATGGACTTTTTTGTCCGTGGACACGAATACCGTACTGACTTTTATTTTCTTATAGCAAAAGGAACAACCGCACATAATATTTTGAAAGTCATAACGCCTTTTGAAACGGTACCACAAATGGAAGTATACAATGCTCTTGAGAAGTCTGAGAAAAATTGGGCCCCAACAAAAACCATTAAAATTTATGAACTTATCAACAAGATTATTTCTGACGGAGATAACCCGGTAATACCTGGTGTTGAGATTATTGACCCCAAAGATAAATCCGATTCCAATGACAACTTAAAACTGAGTGATGCTACTAAATTAAGGGTAACAAGCTTGGGTGTATTTAAAAAGGATAAGTTTGTAGGCTGGCTGGCTGAGGATGAAAGCAGGGGTTACAACTATATACGTGGAAATGTAGAAACTACAGCGGGATATATTGAATATGAACAAAACCGTATATCTTTTGAGGTTGTTAAAGCAGACGAAAAAAGAAAAGTTTATATGTTAAATGGTAAACCAGCTATAAATGTTGAAATTAATTTGACACATAATATTTCTGCCATCACAGGTAATTTAGACTTAACAGACGAAGATATTGCTAAAAAAGTGAATGATGCGGCGGAAAAAAAGTTGAAAATGGTTATAAATAGTTCATTGAAACGGGCAAAAGAGGATTTTGGGTCAGATATTTTCGGTTTTGGTGAAGATATACACAGAGCTTATCCAAAACTGTGGAACGATATAAAGGATGATTGGAATAATGAATTTATTGAGCTTCCGGTAAATATTGACGTAAAAGTCAAATTGAATGGTTTGGGTGCTAGCACTAAATCTGTTTTTTCGAAAGGGGATTAAAAGTGCAAAGATAAGATTGTATTTGTTTGGAATGACTACTGATTTTTTTGTTCATTTACGTCCATTCCAAATATGTTAAATATGAATAAATTTTAGTAAAATTTGTGATACTATTACTAAAATTTGAGTGGAGCATATTTGGATGAAACTATTTAAAAATAGTAAGGGAAGAAGAAATTCAACAGATAGCACCTGCACAGCCAATTGTATAAGTGAGGGGCTAGATGAGAATGTTGATAAAATTAAAAAAGAATTTGGAAATCCGAGTGACCTGGTTATAAAAATTTTTGAACCGGATAATTATGATGGCTTGAGATATGCAAATATATATATTGAAACTCTTATAGATAAGGTAAGTATTAATAGCCTTTCGACTAGTATGAATGAAATTTTAAAGCCAAAGAATACTCTTGAAAATTCAACACCCGAAGAGTACTTTAGAATATTTAGAAATTATTTTTTAAGTTTTAGAAAGTCAGAAGAAGGTTCTGATTTTGATAATTTATTTACCAATCTATTATCGGGAAAAACAATACTTTTAATTGATGGGTATGACAGGTTTATTTCTATCGATATTTTTTCAACGGAGAGCCGCTCTGTTGAAGAGCCTACCACTCAAAGCGTAATTAGGGGACCAAAGGAAGGATTTATAGAAAAAGTAGATGTAAACATTTCGCTGGTCAGAAAGAGACTTAAAACCAAAGATTTAAGAGTTGAGAATTTGATTTTGGGAAGTGTAACACATACAAGAATTTCGTTAATGTACATTGATAAAATTGCAAAAAAAGATATTGTTGATGAAATAAGACGCAGGCTTAATAAGATAAAAATTGACGCTATCTTAGACAGCGGAAATATAGAAGAATTAATCAAGGATGATAGGTGGTCTGCTTTTCCGGAATTATTAAACTCAGAAAAACCCGATTCTGTTGCTGCGAATCTGCTAGAGGGAAGAGTTGCCATTTTTGTGGATGGAAGTCCGTATGTTCTTACAGCACCGGCACTGTTTGTTGAATTCCTTCAGGTGAGTGAAGATTATTACCACCATTTTTTAGTTTCTACATTCATCCGCATATTAAGGTATTCTGCTACTTTTCTTACACTATTTGTTCCGGCACTATATATTTCATTACTTACATTCCACCAGGAGATGATTCCAACACCTTTGCTGATAAGCATTGCTTCACAGCGTGAAGGCGTTCCGTTCCCTGCTTTTATTGAAGCAATTTTGATGGAGTTGGTGTTTGAAATCCTAAGAGAAGCGGGAATAAGAATGCCAAGGGTTATTGGTCCTGCTATTTCAATTGTTGGTGCCTTGGTTTTAGGTCAGGCTGCCGTTGAGGCCGGGATAATATCTGCGTTTATGGTAATAATAGTGTCAATTACTGCTATTTCAAGCTTTGCAATACCAAATTACTCGTTGGCTAATGCTATAAGGCTAATAAGGTTTGCGTTAATGGTGATGGCAGGGATTTATGGATTATATGGCGTTTTTATGGGATTTATTGCATTACTCCTTCATTTGTGCAAGTTGAAATCAATTGGGATTCCCTATATGACTCCAATTGCCCCTAAAACAAAATATGCCACAAAAGATACCATTATAAGGTATCCTTTATGGTCGAATAAAACAAGGCCAGCAGGAATTAGTGGGTTAAACGTGCCAAGGGTAGAAGCAGATAATGTTGTGACGAAAAAAGAAAAGGAAAATCCGGAATTCAGGTGATATACAATGAAAAGGTTATTATTAGTACTTACTATACTGGCAAATATGTTTTTAGGCGGATGTATATCGGAAGAATTGACTGATATTGGGATAGCCGTTTCTGTAGGAATTGATAAGTCGGAGGATGGTTATTTAGTTACTTATCAAGTAATGAATCCAAAAGCAATTTCATCAAAGGCTCCCAATGAGGCGCCTGTTGTTTTATATACAGAAAGTGGAAAAGATCTGTTTCAGATAAAGAGGAAGATTACGCAGCAATCTCCAAGAAAAATGTACCATTCGCACTTGAGAACTGTTATTTTTAGTGAAGAAATTGCAAAAGAAGGTATCAAAGACATGATGGACTTTTTTGTCCGTGGACACGAATACCGTACTGACTTTTATTTTCTTATAGCAAAAGGAACAACCGCACATAATATTTTGAAAGTCATAACGCCTTTTGAATCGGTACCACAAATGGAAGTATACAATGCTCTTGAAAGATCTCAGAAAAATTGGGCACCAACAAAAACCATTAAAATTTATGAACTTATCAACAAGATTATTTCTGACGGAGATAACCCGGTAATACCTGGTGTTGAGATTATTGACCCCAAAGATAAGTCCGATTCCAATGACAACTTAAAACTGAGCGATGCTACTAAATTAAGGGTAACAAGCTTGGGTGCATTTAAAAAGGATAAGTTTGTAGGCTGGCTGACTGAGGATGAAAGCAGGGGTTACAACTATATTGTTGGAAATGTGGAAAGTACAGCAGGATATGCTGTATATGAAGAAAACCGTATATCTGCTGAGGTCTTTAATGTGAAAATGAAAAGAAAAGTTTATATATTAAATGGTAAACCAGCTATAAATGTTGAAATTAATTGGATACAGGATATTTCTGCCATCACAGGTGATTTAGATATAACAGACGAAGATGTTATTGAAAAATTTAATGTTAAGGCTGAAGAAAAATTGACAAATCTTTGCAAAGATGTATTAAAAGCGGCGAAAGAGGATTTTAGAACAGATATCTTCGGCTTTGGTGAAGATATACACAGAGCTTATCCAAAACTATGGAAGGATATGAAGGATGATTGGAATAACGAATTTACTGAGCTTCCGGTAAGTTTTAAGGTAAAAGTCAAGTTGAATAATTTGGGAGCTAGCACTAAATCTGTTTTTTCGAAAGGAGATTGAAAGTGAATATTGTAACTATCTTGGCAGTATTGGTTTTTGCTGTAATATTGTCTTTCATAGAAGTGCCTAAAATGCTTAAAAACAAATCCTACAGAGAGTTTTGGAGTTTTTCAATTTTGCTGCTTTTGGGTGTTACTCTGACCATTCTAAAAAGTCTGGGTGTGCCGTTGTCCAACCCATCCGACTGGGTAGCATGGGTATTTTCACCGGTATCGGATTTGATAAAGCCGATTTATAAATAGATATGAAGGGATATTACAGATGAATAAAATTATAATATCAAGCCGCCAATTGGGGATTTTACTGTCAGGTGTTATGTTTGGTTCTGCTCCACTTTTAATTTCATCGAGTGTTGCAGCTTTGGCAGGGCCTGATTCATGGATATCTATAATTATTGCAACCGTTGTTGGATTGCTTGTTGTTTGGATCAATACTATTCTAGCTCAATTGCATCCTGGGAAAACAATTTTAGAGGTTATACAGATAGTATTGGGTAAATGGCTTGGCGGTTTTATGGCTGTTTGCTTTGTCTTAATAACCTTTATCACAGGAACTCAAGTTGCATGGTATGTGGGAGACTTTTTTACAACAATGTATATGGCAGGAACATCGAGTTATTATATAAATATTTTATTTGTAGCTGTATTGGCAATTGCACTACTATATGGTTTGGAAGCAATGTTTAGGGCAACTGAAATTATTTTTATGCTTGGTTTTCCACTCATGACTATATCTCTGATTATGCTTGCTCCTCAAGTTAAAGTAGATAACCTGTTGCCAATTATGGAAAATGGAATAGGTCCTGCAATTAAGGGTGTAATTCCAATTATGAGCTTTGTTATCATGCCAATTATATTGTTAAATATGGTTTTTCCAGCTAATATAGTGGATTTCAAAAAGGCCAAAAAAGCAATGTTTGTAGGTTATTTTTTGGGGATAATTGTTTCGGCTTTTGCAATTATGTTTTGTGTTTTAGTCTTAGGTAGCACTGTTACTGCAAATTTACGTTTTCCGCTGTTCACGGTAACAAAGGAAATCAATGTAGGTACTATATTTTCAAGAGTTGAGGCCTTAGTTGTATTTGTCTGGATTGTAACTAATTTTATTTCTACTTATGCTTTTTTATATGCAAGTATTAAAGGGTTATCCCAACTTTTAAAGCTTAAGGATTATAAAACACTGGTTTTGCCTTTTTGTTTAATTGTAGCTGTCTACTCAGGAATTATATATGATAATGTTCCATATGAGATAAGGTGGGACAGTGAGGTTTGGACTCCTGTGTCGTTTACTTTTGGCCTTTTTCTGCCGTTATTGCTGCTGATTGTTTCTTTGATAAGAAAAAAGTTTAATAAGCAGCAAGAAGGTTGTAGTAGATAGCTTTATATGAAAATTGTTCAGATAAGACCGCTAATTGTCAAGAAAAGGTGCAAAGTGTATTGGTTTTGAACACAGTGAAAGGGTGAGTCATGAATGAATAAAATTAAAATATCAAACCATCAATTAGCAATTCTAGAGTCTATTATAGTAGTTGGTGCTACACCACTTATAATTCCGTCCCTTGTTGCATCTGTAGCGGGAAAGGATTCCTTGATTTCTGTAATTATTGCAATTGCAGTAGGATTGCCGATTGTTTGGATTTATACTTACTTAGCAGGATTATATCCGGAAAAAACTTTTGTAGAGATTATGCAACTATTGCTTGGCAAATGGTTTGGAGGTTTTATAGCACTTAATTTTGTCTTTATAGCACTATTGTCAGCTGCTCATCTTATATGGTACATAGGCGATTTTTTTACAACTGTGTATATGACTGGAATATCTAGTTATTATATTAATATTTTATTTATAGTTGTTATGGCAATTGCTCTTATATATGGTCTAGAAGTTATAGCCAGGGTTAGAGAGATACTATTTTTATTTACTTTTCCTCTCTTTATTGTAGTTATATTATTTATTATTCCAAAGTATAAAATTGATAACTTATTACCAGCTTTGGAAAATGGCATAGTTCCTGCAGTTAAAGGCATATTCCCAATACTGAATAGTACTGTTTTTCCTAGCTTGTTTTTATTGATGATTTTTCCCGCTAACATCAAAAATATAAAGGCAGCAAAAAAATCAATTTTTAAAGGTTATCTGTTAGGAATGTTTGAATTACTTGGTATCATTATGATGTGTCTTTTAGTTATGGGAGGTGAACTTACTGCAAACTTGCGATATCCACTTTTTACCGTTACAAAGGAAATAGATGTTGGCACGATATTTTCACGGCTTGAAGCCTTAATCGTAATTGTCTGGTTGGCTGTTGGTTTTTATGCGGCACTTATTGGTTTTTATGCCGGGGCTTTTGGTTTATCACAGGTTTTAAAACTTAAGGATTATAAGAAAATTGTTCTGCCGCTATTATTAATAGTAGCTGTTTATTCAGGGTTTATATATAAGAATGTACCTTATCAAATCAATTATGACCAGCTGGTTAGGACTCCTTCTTCCATAGCTTTCGGGTTTGTTCTGCCCGTAGTGCTGTTGATTATTGCATTAATAAGGAAAAAGCTAGAAACTAAAAAAGCATCCAATAAAAAATAACTTCCGCTATAATTTTGCTACAACACGCATGCTTTGCATGAGTGCCGCGCAAAAAAGTGGAAGTTATTATTCATTCATGCCTTAATACAATTAGAATAGCAACGAAACTGTTAAAAACGTGGAGTTACTTCTGGATATATGTGGAACAAATGTCCTGGGGTTTTTATTCCGTGGGTTTTGCTTTTTCATGTCCATACTTTGCCTTACCTTGAATTTCCGGAACAGGCGGTAAATCGTTTTTGGGTATGTGCAATTTGTGGTTACTTTCTGTACCATGCGGTTCCTTTGGGTCAGGCCTTCTCATACCAGCTTTAGCCATTTTTTTCACTCCTCATAAAAATCAACTATTTGTTGTAAAATAGTTTTCCATATCTAAAAAAATATATTCTTCATCTCTAAAAAAGGATGGGGTTTCTAAATATTTCAGCTACTCCGTAACTATTTTGTAACCTAGAAATTTTTGGTGGGATTTATAATTATGTTGTTCAATATTTTTATTGTTTTTATCTTTCAACTAGTAGTTAGTCCGGGGTAAGTGTGGTATAATAAAAAAATGTTTATTGCAAGATATAATAAGTTTGGATAGGAAGCCAAATTATGAACTTTTGACTCAAGAAATTTGCGAAGCCAATATTTGTTATTACCAATACTGCATTTACAGGAGGAAGTCATATATGTTTGGACAAATGAAAGCCGAAATTTTGTTTTCGAAAGCTCAGAAGCTTGTAAATCAAGAAAAGTTTGATGAGGCAATTGATTTATTTGATAAGGCCATAGCATTAAACGAAAAGGATAGTGCTGTATATATCCATAAAGCTCTTGTTATATCAGGAAAAGATCGTTACACTGAGGCGGTTGAACTTGCAGAAAAAGCAATTTCTTTAAAGCCTGACAGCCCTGTATATCATGCGTTTTTGGGAATGATACATTATGATAACGAAAACTATGTGGAAGCTTTAAAGTATTTTAAAAAGTCGAATGAAATGGATTCTGAGAATGCGCAGACTTTGTGCCTGGAGAAGGTCGCAAATATTGCTTTAGGTGAGATTGAAGAGCCGATTTCCGTGTTGAAAAAGAAAATTCTTCTTACTAATTCAGAATGCAAAAGCAGGCTGCTGGTTTTACTTGAAAGAAAGCTTTTAGAGCAGGATGACAATGACGAATATAATGTTTTAGCCAAAAAACATTTTGAGAATGAGACATTGACTATGTCAATTCTATTTGGAATTATGTATTTTGAAATGAAAGAGTATCAAAAAGCAGAAAATAACCTTTTGGCATCATTGGAAACTACACCAGGTGTTATTAATTATTATTATCTGGGGTTGTGCAATATTAAAAAATGCGATTATAAGAAAGCTCAATACTGGTTTAAAAAGGCCATGGCCTTTAAGAGTATTTTCAATATGAAGCAGCGTTTTGATTATTTGTTTGAGGAATTTGCGAAGCAAATGTCCTAAAATCGAGGGGACTAAATGTCCACGAGATTTTGTCTGGAGGAATTTGCGAAGCAAATGTCCTAAAATGACTGTAAAGGAGCAGTGTGATGTTTTTACTTTTCGGATGGGGAAAGCAAACCATAAAAAGTCATGGTCCGGTGTTTAGAAGTCACTGCGACCGTTGTAATAATGAAGAGTTATGGCAATTGTATACAAGGAGAACGTGGTTTACTTTGTTCTTTATACCTGTAATTCCGTATTCGACTGAACACCTGGTAGTTTGCCCGGTTTGCTCGTATGGTGCAGTGATAACCAGTACTAAGTTTGAAGAGTTGAAGGCTGTTGCGGAGTGCAATATGGATTTGGTAAACAAAAAGATTACTGAAGATGAGCATAGGAATAGGATAGGTCATTTAATGCAGGAAAAAAACAACAAGCATATTGCAAATAACAGTTATGAGTTATCTGGAAAGACTGAAACACAGATCAATTATTTAAGGCAGATGGAAGAATTAAGACGTGCTAAAGAAGAAGCTGCACATCTTGATAACAATCAGTCTGTAGAAAGCAACATTGATGATAGAAAGAATAATAGCGGTCAAATTCAATAAATAGCTATGGTTTTTAAATCATAGCTATTTGTAAAAATCAGAACACTTTTCTGGAAATTATTTTAGATGTCCTAATATTTCCCTTCAGAGATAAAAAATTTATTGAAATAGTTTTTTCTACACAGTAACTCTTTTCTTGGTTTTATTATATATTAAGTATTACTTTAAAAAAACAGTATCACTGTAAATGAATTTAGGGGATAAAAGAAACATAAGTATTTAAATGATTGTAAAAGTTTAGAAGAGTCGGCAATTAAGTTGAAGTTTGTAGAAAAATGTGGTATATTGAACAAAAATATGTATGTATATGAAGGGAGGAAATTTTATCAAATGTATAAAAGCAATATGATGTATGAAACAGTATACAAATCCCTTTCGCTTAAGCATGCAATAATCTTTGTTTTTATTATAATGACTGTACTTCAAAGCACACCTGTTCTTGCCTACAACATTATAGATTCAGAACAGGAAAACGATAAATCAACGATTAGAGTAATTAATGGACTTATAGATATAAATGATAACGTTGAAGATGATAGCTCAATGGACGAGGCTGGCAAAATTTTGACTAACCAATTGGGGCTTAATCGTATAAACGAGGATAGAAGAAAAAAAGGTTTGTCTGAATTCAGCTCAAAGGATGTTTGTAAATTTGGGGACGAAATTGTAAAAAAGGATACAGGCAGTACACCTTCAATAAAAGCGGGTATTTCGTTTGCTTCCAAGTACGAAGAGATTACGATGGATTCTTTACCATCTTCTGTAGACAACAGCCAGCTTCAAGCTTTTCCCCCAATTGGCGACCAGGGACAATTAAATTCCTGCGTTTCCTATTCAACTACTTACTATCAGATGACGCATATGTTTGGACTGGCTTTAGGGTGGGATGTCAAAAATGATACTGAAAATATAAGAAAGTTTTCACCTCAATGGACTTTCAATTTAACAAATGCAGGAGAGAACTGCGTATATGGCCTTGACAGTACATTTTTGCTTTTCTCAAAATGCGGAGCAGCTTTATGGAACGAATTTCCCTACTACTCTATGGATAGCAGTCAGCAAAACTACATGAGGTGGCCAACGGATGCTTCTGTTTGGAGAAACGCATTAAATTATAGGATTGAGGACTTTGGATATGTAAGAATATGGGACGGTTCACAAACTCCGGTTAAGGATCCTCATGACCCTGATCTAAATAAAGTAAAACAGCTTTTGAATAACGGTTATGTTCTCACTTTCGAAACCAATATATCGAAATGGAGATTCTCCCAAATTAGTGATGACAAGTCTATAAATGAAGATGATGCTTTTATAGGTGAGAATATTGCCCATATGACGGATATAGCTACAGTGAAAGTGGATGGCCATGCTATGACTTTGGTTGGGTATAATGATAACATATGGGTAGATATTAATAAGAACGGCTATGTTGAAGAGGGAGAGAAAGGAGCCTTTAAGATAGCAAATTCATGGGGGACATCAGAAGAACTTATATCGAGTGACGGCAATTTTTCATGGTATTCAAATGAAGGATTTATCTGGCTATCATATGATGCCTTAAATAGTGTATCGTCTGTGCCGGATTGCCCTATTTCTGAACGTAGAAATGCAATTAATGGAGGAAATAAAGCTTACTGGATTTCTCCAAAGCAGGTATCTACTCCAAAGCTGTTGATAGAGTACACGTTGAATCATGCAAACAAGTATGAAATTGAGACTTTGTTTGGTTACTCAAATTACAATAAAAAAAGTCCTGATTCATTCATTGATCCTTACAATATTAATCTGCTAACTTCATCGCCTTCTATAAAATCAAGTTTTGATGGAACTTCTTATGCATGTGATGCAACTCTGGTGTTTGACATTAGTGAACTATACGACAGGTATGATAGTAAAAAAGGGAATTTATATATTACAGTGCGGGATAAAATTGAGGGCAATCCATGTACATTGAAGGATATAAAAATAATTGATAACGTTAGTGGGCATACATATAATTATGGTGGGAAACTTCCGGTAAGTTTTGATAACACTTCAATTACGATTGGACCTTTTAACTTTAAAAAGGAAGTATCATCTCTAAAAGGTTTTAAACTGAGTTCGTCAGATATGCAAACAAAGCGCAATTATCCGGCTGTTGCTTCAGCCGATAACATGGTTTATGTGATTGGTGGGATTGATGATATAGGTAATTTCTTGAATACTGTTGAAGTTTATAACCCTGAAACTGATACATGGACAAAAAAGGGTGATATGAACGGTGAACAATTTGATGTGCCTTATGCAGTTTCTGTTAATAACAGGATATTTGCAATAAGAAAGCTTTCTGATGGTGAAGGCGTAATTGAAGAATACAATAGTGATTGCGATAAATGGAAGGTTAAAAGCCAGATAAGTTATTGGGAGAGTATGGATGTAATACAAACAAACGAAAAAATCTACATTGTCGGAGCAAATGACATTTATTCTAATGAAGACGTAGTATTCAAAATTGATGAATATGACACTTCTACCAATACGGTATCAGAAGAAACCTATATGGAAAAAGGATGGATACCAATTTCTACAGCTGCTTTAGATGGTAAAATATATGTATTCGGTTGTAGGAGATATAATCCTCAAATAGCTTTACAGGTAGGGGATAGCCCTTATGAGTATGATATGAGATTAAGGGTCTATGATACACAGAATAATAGTTGGGATGTTGGTGAAGAGGTGGATTTTAATGCCAGTAGGGGTATTGTTGAGCTTAATGGCAAGTTCTATGGATTATATTATGATTTGAGTGAGAATGCGGTAAGAATTTGTGAATATGATACCGCAAGAAATATTACAACATTTCTCTCAGGTAATTGTATGAATAGGTCAAATTTTGGGTTATGCTCCTATAAAGACAGTATTATTCTTGTCGGGGGCAAAGCAAATACTTCTGCAACTGAGATAGACAGCATTACAGATATTGTAGAAATAATTACTATTGACCCGAAAAAGATACCACCTGTTCTTGAACCGCCCGAAAATTTGATTTTAGCTGCAACCGGACCAAGAACTGCTACAGACCTTGGATTGGTAGACACAATCGGAAATTCTGATGTGATAGTTACAAATAATGCTCCAGAGGCGTTTCCGATTGGTACAACATATGTTCTTTGGAGGGCAGAGGATTCAGAAGGAAATATTACAAAGGCTATTCAAGAAGTTACTGTGGTTATTGATATGAATGAACCTGACTTGATCGTTCCTTCTGATATTGTCGTTGGAACAAATGCAGATAAAAAATATGTGAATATTGGAACAGCAACTGTTAGGAATGAAGTTGAAGTTACTATTATAAATGATGCTCCTCAAATATTCCCGATAGGAAAGACAATTGTAAATTGGACTGCTGTAGATAATTTTGGAAGGATGACTTGCGAACTCCAGACAGTAAACGTATATAAATATGGTGATGTGGATGGAAATGGCGTAGTAAATACAATAGATTTTGCATTTTTAAGGATATATTTACTGGGGCTTGTTTCTAAAATACCTGGAGAGCTTGGAAAATATGCTGCGGATGTAGATGGAAGCTCAGATATTACTTCAGTAGATTTTGCTCTGATGAGGCAGTATTTGCTAGGGTATATAAATAAGTTTCCAATTGGGGATTAATAAAAAACTCATATTTGTTTTACATAAAAAACAGGTATTTTGCAAAAAGTGTAGAATATATAATTGATTATAATTATTATTTCTAACGCTTTTCTTTTTTTACTCAATTGTATATTTAGGCGGTTATAAATGGTAAATGGGTGTTTTGAATTTCTATCTCAGGAGGATAAAACCTATGAAAGATAATATATCTAGAGGTAAATCCGATCTGTTTCGCGAAAATGAGCTAAATTCTAATAGATTTTTATCAAAATATATAGCAATTGCAACTACAGTTGCAGCAATAGTTACTGTTTTGTTGTTTATTGGGGTTTTACCTAATGAAATTCAATTTTTTAAAACAGCAATGATCATTATTGTCGCACTGGGATACAGTATTCCATTGATTGTATCTGTATTTAAAATTAATAAATTAAGTATAAAATATTATGTTATAAATATTATAATATTTTGTCTTGGTATTTCTAATGTTTATTCAGGTGGGGTTCAAGGAATTATATGGGCTGGACCGCTTATGTTTGCAAGCTTGTTCTATTCAATTAGATTTACAGTGTACTCGTCATTCTTGACGATTGCGGCCATAAATATCAGCTTTTTGCTTGGTAATATGTATTATCCTGAAGTTTTCGGTAGTTCGTGGTATATAAGGTCTATCGAAGTAACAATTGAGTATTTAATTTGTGCAGTAGTTGCTATTGGAATGACAAAAAGGGTAAGAGAACTTATTACGGATCTAGATAAAAATCAAAATGAGCAGAGTAATGTTTTAGAGAAGATTATGGGGATAACCAAGAAGTCTTCGGTAGTTTCATCTGAATTGGGCCGCTCGGTTTTAGAGCTTAATGGAATTACTTACGAGACAGTGCAAACTAATGAGCAGATAGCATCTACATCAACACAAATAGTATCAAATTCCGGACAGACTTCTGACGATATAAACGGAGCAGTTGAGGCTGCTGTTAATATATCGAAGGACTTAAAAAGAGTTGCTGATGAAAATATTTTTATAGCAAGTGTTTCACAGCAGGTTTGTATTATGACCGAGAGCAAGAGAGAGTTAATTAAGACTGCTGTTAACGAAATGAAGATAATCGATAGTACTACTCAGGACAGCAGAAATATTATATATAATCTAAGGGAAAAATCCAGCAGGATTGGAAGTATAATTGAGGTTATTACAGGAATAGCGTCACAAACTAATCTCCTTGCATTAAATGCGGCAATAGAATCAGCCAGAGCAGGAGCGGCGGGAAAGGGTTTTGCTGTAGTGTCTGAAGAAGTACGAAAACTTGCAGAACAGTCGCAGAAAGCTTCTAAAGATATTGCAAATATGATTAAGGAAATTCTGGAGGACACTGAGAGAGCTGTAGAAACTATTGATGAAAGCTCAAGGCTGGTTGAAAAGAGTAATCAGGTTATAACTGAAGCGGGAGAAGCATTTGAGATGGTAACAGTTGCAAATAGAGAGGTTAGCGACAAGATCCAGGCTGTAAGTGAGCTCACACAAAATGTCTCAAATAACGGAGAAAAGATTGTTGAACTTGTTCAGAATGTAAAAGACATGAATAGCAAAAATCTTGAACAGGTAAAGGGAATTGCATCTTCTGCTGAAGAACAGCTTAATACTATGGGAAAAGTAACTGCTGCGGTTCACAAAATAACGGATATTACACATGTATTGGAAGAGATTTCGAGCGATGAAGAATAGAAAATAATATGAGTTTTTTAGAATTGGCAAGCCCTGGATGAGATCTGGGGCTTTTTGATTAGCCTCTTGGTTTGAAATGAAAGAGGCTAAAAACACAGGGAATCTATGTCCCGGAGTTTTTATTTTAAGGAATAAGAGAGCATGTTACTTCAGATTTCTCAGCTTTAATGATTTATAACTTTTATTTTTGTTACGGAATATGTTAAAATTACTTAATAGTTGAAAGAATTTTGAGATAAATAGTGTAAGCTTTAAAACATTATTACATATTAAATAATTGGTGGAGGTAATTTGTTCTACTGTTTGTATTATCTGTAAAATGTTGTGCTTTGTCTATTTATTTTATATAATTATTTCGATAACAAAGACTTAAATACTGCGAGGTACCAAAATGGTAAAAGTAGGCATAATTGCAAATAGAGATAAGGATATAGGACTTAAGATTACTTCAGTGCTTTTAGAGAGTTTACTGGCAAATGGAGCAGAACCTGTAATGGACGACAGTCTGGCAGCCGATATTGGGTTTACGGTAAATAATCTTAATGAAGATGAAGTTATTTTAAAGTCAGACATAATGGTGTGCCTTGGCGGTGATGGAACTTTTCTTAAGTCGGCAAGAAAGGTTTTTAGCAAGAATATTCCTATACTGGGGATAAACCTTGGTAGTTTGGGTTTTTTGCCCGAGGTTGATAAAAATGAAATAGATCCTGCGGTAAAACGTTTAGTTAAAGGTGAATACGATATTGAAGAGAGAATGATGCTCGAAACGACAATTATCAGGGATGATAAAGAAATTATGAAGGACATTGTCTTAAATGATGTAGTTATTTCAAGAGGTTGGATGTCAAGAATACTTCACCTGAAAACTTATATAAACGACCAGTTTGTTGACTTATACCCCGGAGATGGATTGATTATATCTACACCGACAGGGTCTACAGCTTATTCTCTTTCAGCAGGAGGACCTATAGTAGAGCCTGACGTAAGTCTTATTATAGCTACTCCGATATGTCCTCACCTTCTTTACTCCAGATCAATTATTACAACGGGAGAGAGAGTACTTAAGGTGCTGGTTGTGGAAAATAACTGTCATGGGGCAATGGTGACAGTGGATGGACAAAATGGATATGAGTTGATGGGTGGAGACAATATAATAACAAGAAAGTCTTCTAGATGCTTAAAAATGGTTAGACTAAGTGACAGGAATTTTTTTGATGTATTAAGAAGCAAAATATATGATAGAGGAGAAAAAATAAAATAGTATGAAGTATAATAGACAGGCAAAGATTTTGGAGATAATAGAAGCAGAAGTAATTGAGACACAGGAGGAAATAGCTGATAGACTGAAAGATCTGGGGATGGATGTTACACAGGCTACAATATCCAGGGATATAAAGGAGCTTAGGCTTATAAAAGTCATGGCCTCGGATGGTCGTTACAAGTATGCGCCTTTTTCTAAAACCGAGAATGTTGTTTATAACAGGCTTATGACTATCTTTGCTGAATCTTATGCTTCAAGTGACTATGCAAATAATATTGTAGTGGTAAAAACATTGCCAGCTATGGCGCAAGCTGCAGCATCAGCAATTGATTCTTTAAAATGGCCTGAAATTGTTGGATCAATAGCCGGAGATGATACTGTAATGATAATATGCAGGGCGGAGAAAATAGCAGAGGAGCTTGTAAATAAGTTCAATAAGATGGCGAAGGATATGGGACGTAATTAGCTGCTTTTTCTCGTGGACTAAAGATATACAAATGTGAAATGGATAAATTTAATGAGTTCTGATGATAAGTAGTTTGTTTACATAGCGTTTTCAATTAATTGAAAAAGTGAGGTAAAATTTGTGCTTCAACAATTACAAATACAAAACATAGCTATTATTGATAAGGTTGAAATTGAACTTGGAGATGGTTTGAACGTATTAACCGGTGAGACTGGTGCGGGAAAGTCAATTATAATTGACTCCATAAATGCTATATTAGGTGAGCGGCTTTCCAAGGATTTGATAAGGGCTGGTAAGGATAAAGCTGCAGTTGAAGCTGTATTTACAATTGATGACGATAGGCTAAGCGGTTTGTTGGGGGAATATGGAATAGAGCCTGAAGAAGATGGAACGTTAATTATTTCCCGGGAATTTACTTTGAGTGGTAAGAATACTTGCAGGATTAACGGGAAGATTGCAACTGTTTCTATGCTAAAGCAGATAGGGGAAATGCTGATTGATATTCATGGGCAGCATGACAACCAGTCTTTGCTTAGAACCGAAAGCCATATAGATTTATTGGATTCATTTGCAGATGAAAATATCCATAATTTAAAGAATAACTATTTGGAAAAGCTTTCACAATACCAGGAAATAAAAAATAGACTAAAAAGTCTGTCAGGAGATAAAAATGACAGGGAGAGAAAAATTGATTTCTTAAAGTTTCAGATAGATGAGATAAAAAAGGCAAGGCTTAAACCTAACGAAGAGGAGGATTTGAACAAACAGAGAATAATCCTTCAGAATGCAGAAAAGATTATCAATACGTTGTCTAGAGTATATGAATTGGTTGGAATAGGCAACAAAACGGAGAAATCGGCTTCAGATACCATTGGAGATGCATTGTCTCTTATGGGTGAGATCTCTAAGTTAGATGAAAGGTATGCAGCGGTTTTAAAAAGGCTTGAGGGCGTATCATTCGAGGTTGAAGATATTGTCTGTGAGATAAGAAGCAACAGGGATGAGGTTGAATATAATCCGGAACTGTTGGAACAGATTGAAGAAAGGCTTGACCTGATCTATAAGTTAAAAAAGAAATATGGGGTATCAATAGAGGAAGTCTGTGCATTTATGGCAAATGCGCAGAAAGAGCTTGATGAAATATTAAACAATGAGGAACTGGTTAATAAATTGAGTGCTGATCTAAAAAGGGCAGATGATGAGCTATATAGCCTGGCTGAAGAGATCAGTGCAAAAAGGAAAAATGCTGCGGGACTATTGGAGAATAAGATAGGTTCAGAATTAAACGACCTTGAGATGAAAAATGCAAGGCTTAAAGTGAATGTTGAATTTGATGATACCACTGGTGAAAGTGGTGCTAGAAAGTATAACCAAAATGGATTGGACAAGGTTGAATTTTTAATTTCGACAAACGCGGGTGAGCCACTCAAACCTTTAGCGAAGATAGCTTCAGGCGGTGAAATGTCACGTATTATGCTTGCGATTAAAACAATCCTTGCAAAGGTAGATAAAATCTCTACTTTGATATTTGATGAAATTGACATTGGTATCAGTGGAAAGGCTGCTCAGAAGGTAGGAGAAAAGATGTCTTATATATCAAGAAACCATCAGGTCATTTCCGTTACTCATTTAGCGCAGATTGCCTGTATTGCAGATAATAACTATTATATTGAGAAATCAACAAACGCTGAGAGCACAAGTACAATGGTAAGAAAGCTAAACGAAAATGAAATAAAAACCGAAGTTGCAAGAATAATTGGTGGTGCAAACATTTCGGATATAACAATAAAGCATGCGGAAGAAATGATCAACTATGCAAAGAAATATAAGAATGATAAGGTCACGTGAGCACATCACATCCACGAGATTTTGATTCATAAGTAAATTCGTATTATTAGGGCTGGCGAATGTCAGCTCTTTTTGTATTTGAGGAATTTGCGAAGCAAATGCTCAACAAATCTTTTAATCATTTCAAAAAGGTTCGTAAAATACTTCTTTTTTACTGATTTCAAACTATTAATGCAGTTTTTGGGTGAATAAATAAGTTTATATTAGGTTAATTTAAGATTAGCGTTTTATAACAAACTTAATGTTAGGATAATGCACGGTAAGAACATATGAATTGTATTTTAAATATTATAAATTATCAGAAGTTTGTAAATATTTTAGTTTATAAAGAAATATTCATCACGCTTTAAGGGCGCTTGACAATAAATAATACCTCCTTTTCTTGTGGATTATTTCGAAGGAATAAGGCTTGAAGAGAAAATTTAAGAGGCGGTTGTTATTTAAAGTCCCTCTATTACAAGGCGTGATATTTATTTGAGTAAAAAGAAGGTCTTTCCAAGAAGGAAATCAGGGTACAGTTAACATAAAAAGGCAGCAGGAGAGTGAATCGCTATGAAATATATAAGGTCTACAAGAGGAAAGTTGAGTATATTCCTTGCAATTTGTTTTATAATTTTAGCAGTAACATATATAAGAGCGGTATTGGATCTGCCAAACCAATTAACGCTATATGAAAGTCAGGGAAATGTATATAATTTGGAAAGTCCGTTTTTTATTGATATACAAGCCGACAAGAAGGATATTATCAAACTTGAGAATAACGATTCAACAAAGAAGATTCCAGTAAAACTGTTTAATCCAATATTGATAAAGCCCCAAAGGATGGGAACAGTAAATATAAGCATGAGGATTTTAGGATTAATACCAATAAAAACAATGCAGGTGGATGTGGTTCCATACCGTGAAGTTATTGCATGCGGCAATACAATAGGAGTAAAGCTGAAAATTGAGGGAATTCTTGTGGTCGGTATGTCTGATATTGAAACTATTGAAGGAAAAAAGGAAATACCCGCAAGGAAAGCGGGAATTAAGCCTGGTGATTTGATTCTGGAGGTAAGCGGAAAGAAAATTGATAATACGGAAGACTTGATAACAGAGATTGACAATAGCAATGGAGAGGGGATAAAAGTAAAATATAAGAGGGGAAATAAAGTAGCAGCTTTAACAGTAAAACCAATAAAATCGGTTGAAGACAATAAGTATCATGTAGGAATGTGGGTAAGGGACAGTACTGCAGGGATTGGAACATTGACGTTTTATGATCCCAAAAGTAATGGGTTTGGGGCTTTAGGTCATGGAATAACCGATATTGATACAGGTGCGCTTATGCCTGTTGAGAATGGGGAGATTGTAGAGTCTAATATTTTGACAATTATTAAAGGAAGGTCCGGAAATCCTGGGGAATTAAAAGGTGTACTTATTGAAGAAAAAAGGGAGTTAGGACTTATTAAGATTAATAGTCCTTATGGGATTTATGGAACTTTAAACAAAGATGCTCTTGGAAAATTCCCAAACAAATTATACCCTGTTGGGCTTCGGAGTGATGTAGAAGTAGGTAGAGCTACAATTTTAGCCAATATTGACGGGAAGACTATAGAAGAGTATGAAATAGAGATTCAGAAGATTTCAAAGAATACCACAAACAGGCAGAAAGGAATGGTCATCAGGATAAAAGACAGCAGGCTTTTAGAACAAACAGGGGGAATAGTGCAAGGTATGTCAGGGAGCCCAATTATTCAAAATGGAAAGTTGATAGGAGCTGTAACACATGTGCTTGTAAATGACCCCACAAGGGGATATGGAATTTTCATTGAAAATATGTTGAAAAATGTGGTTAATGATAGGCAATATAGCATGGAGCTAGCTTCTTAGAATATGGTAAAAGTAAATTCATATTTCCCGGAAATTCGTTTATTTCCGGGATTTTTTTTATTCCAGTTAAATGAGATTTACTTGAAATTGAAAAGTGAAAATGCCAGCTGTTGTAGCTATTGAGGGCAAAATTGTCAAAAAACAGATAGCTGCTTCAAAAGCGAATTGTTAAAAAATAGAATTTAAGTTCTTGTAATTTTGTCGAATGATAAATATAATATAACTATAGCATTTTGAGTTAGTTTTTTACAAAAGTTAAGGGGGAGAGGTAAATTGTCTTCAAAGAAAATTCAGGTAGTAATTGCAGACGATAACAGGGAATTTGGTGATATATTATATGAGTATCTTAACAACCAAAATGATATTGAAGTAGTTGGTGTGGCTAGGGATGGTTTAGAGGCTTTTGAACTTATTACATCCAAGATGCCTGATATAGCTATTTTAGATATTATTATGCCCCATTTAGACGGTTTGGGTGTACTTGAGAAGATAGGTACAACTCCAATTAGTAAAAGGCCATTGTTTATAATATTATCTGCCGTTGGACAGGATAAAATAACTCAGAGAGCTTTATCTTTGGGCGCTGAATATTATGTAGTAAAGCCTTTTGATATGGATGTTTTAGTGTCTAGAATTCGTCAACTGAAGAATGTTAATCAGGCTAACGTGATAAGAACCGATTATGGAAATGAAGTTAAGCCTCCATATCAGCCAATTGCACCAAGAAATCTTGAAGTTGAAGTAACGAGCATTATGCACGAAATTGGTGTACCTGCACATATAAAGGGATATCAGTACTTAAGGGATGCAATAATGATGGTTGTTAAAGACCTTGATGTAATCAACTCAATTACAAAGCTGTTGTATCCTTCAATTGCAAGGGAGTATAATACAACTCCAAGCAGGGTTGAAAGAGCTATAAGACACGCTATAGAAGTTGCCTGGAGTAGGGGACAAGTAGATACAATAGACTCCTTGTTTGGTTATACGGTTAACCTTGGAAAGGGAAAGCCTACAAATTCAGAGTTTATTGCAATGGTGGCTGATAAGCTGAGACTTGAAATGAAGATTGCAAATTAATTTTTTGGTTAGAATACCTAAGGAATGGCTGGAGTTGTATTCTTCGACATCTCTGCTAATATATTTGGAATTCAAAAAACACTCTAATTATTGATTAGGGTGTTTTTTCTTACTATAAGTCTTTTATCACTTCTGCAACATTAAATCCTGATTGTATTGCATAAATTCTTTCAAAGTTCTGGTCAAGGTGCATGCAACATATTTTGGACCTGAGTGAAGGTTTGACATATTCTATAAGTTTACCGATGTATAGATGTGGATTACCTGTATAATCTAAACTGCAGGTGTCTTGATATAAAATATCTATATAGCCGTTTTCGAGACTATTCAAAATTGAGTCGCTTATTTTGTTTGAATCTCCGCTGTAGAATATTGAGTGATTTTCGCATTTGATCAATATACTATAAGAGGGTATCCTTTCAACATGTGAAGATGGGATAAAAGTCAAATCAGCAGAACTTAAGAATTCATCTGATATCTTTATTTGTGGACTGGATAAAATTTCATAAAATTCAGCATTTACGCCCATGTTATCCAGAATTGAACTTAGTAAATGGGCATCAGGGAAAAATATTCTAGGCTTACAGTTAAGTGCATAATGAGAATAGAAAATTAGTTCTCCAAGACTCCCAATGTGATCCGGATGAGTGTGTGTTATAGCTATGTAAAGATAACTAACATCTGATAATAAACCAAGTTTTTGAAGTCTGCTAAATACTGTGCTCCCGCAATCAATTAAAAGAATACTGCAATGTTTCTTAATAAATGCGCTAGTATTACCTAAAGTTGTGTTAAATGCACTGCCGATACCAAGAAATTTTAGCATAAGTTATTACCTCGATAGAAATTATTTTTTGTGCAGCATTACAGAAGCTAATTTAAAAAAAGGGATGTAAATAAATGTATAACTTTTTATTAGACCTAATTAAAGTATAATAAAATTCTGTGCAAACTTCAAACATAATATTATTTTATTTAATATTGGCGTTAGTTCATAGTTTTGTTTACATATACCTATTAAAACTATGTTATATAATGGAAAACAATAAAAACTTTAATTTTACTATTCAGGATATGCTTTTTTTTTCCGATTAATAATTGAAAATATAAATTGCATTGGAGAGTGAATAAGATGAAAAGAGTTCTTGTTGCTGATGATGCAACATTTATGAGAACTTCCTTGAGAATGATGCTCGAGAGGAATGGCTTTGAAGTGGTAGGTGAGGCAGAAAATGGTTTGGTTGCCGTGAATAAATATAAGGAGATAAATCCAGATATTGTAACTATGGATATAACAATGCCTATTTGTGATGGAATAAAAGCTGTGCAAATGATAAAGGAATTTGATCCCAATGCAAAAATAGTTATGATCTCCTCAATGGGTCAGGAATGTTTTGTTAAAGAAGCTATTATATCAGGAGCTAAGGGTTTTATAGTTAAGCCATTTAAGGAAGAATATGTTGTTGAAACCCTGTCAAAGCTCTAAAAGTTTAATTATATTTATAGTCAAAATAACCCTCTTTTTTATGAAAGACCGCAATTTAAATACTAATATAACTGAGGTGATATGAATTGGCAGATAATATGGACCGTGAGCCAATGCTGGAAATGTTTATTTTTGAAACATATCAGTTGATTGATCAACTAGAACAGTTGCTTCTAAACTGTGAGAAGGAAAGTGGCTTTGAAGATTCGATTAATGAAATTTTCAGAATTATGCATACGATCAAGGGTTCAGCAGCAATGATGTTATTTGACAATATCTCAACTCTGGCTCACTCTATGGAAGACTTGTTCTTTTACCTGCGCGAAGAGCATCCAAAGAATGTTGAATCATCTAAAGTAATAGATACAGTATTTGAATGCGTTGATTTCATAAAGGGTGAAACTTCAAAGATTGAAAATGGTTTTGTGTCCGATGGAAATTCGGATGCGCTAAAATCAAAAGTTACTGAATATCTTGAATATCTAAAGGAATCGAATCCTTCCGCAAACAATTCCAGATATGGATCTCAGAAAAGTAAAAAGGATACAGAGACTTTAGATAAGAAATATTATGTCGCTTCAAGTAAAAGTTCAAAAAGTCCTATGAATAATAAGTATGAGGCTGTTTTTTTCTTTGAAGACGGATGTGAGATGGAAAACATAAGGGCTTTTTCGGTTATACATGATTTGGAGGAAATAGCGGAAGTTATCAGTTATGTTCCGGATGATGTAATGGAAAGTAATGAAAGTGTCCAGGTGATAAGAAATGAAGGGTTTAAAATCGTTTTTAAGACTGATTTAGGGATTGATGCTATTAAACAGCGACTTTATCAGACAGTCCTTTTAAAGGAATTACAGGTGTTTCTGACAGATGATTCTTTAGATGGTTTTGAAATCGAAAACAATAAAGATGATTATATTGATCAGGAAAGGGTAACTTCGAGTTCCCAAAAGCTGAAAAACATATTGCTTGAAGATATTAGCGAGATTCAATCACCCGAAGACGATAAAAAGCTGGAAAAAAGCCTTAATGAAAAAGAGAATGCAAAATCAACCGGAAAGCAAAGTGTAATAAGTGTAAATATTGGCAAGTTGGACTTGCTTATGGATCTGGTTGGTGAGTTAGTTATATCTGAAGCAATGGTTACACAAAATCCAGATTTAGCTGGGCTGGAGTTGAACAACTTTAGCAAGGCGGCAAGACAGCTTAATAAAATAACCACTGAGCTTCAGGATATAGTCATGTCAATACGTATGGTGCCTTTGTCAATGACTTTTCAAAAAATGAACAGAATTGTAAGAGATATGAGCAAAAAGCTTGATAAATCGGTTGAGCTTGAAATAATCGGAGAGGAAACAGAAGTTGATAAGAATATAATAGAACGATTAACTGATCCTTTAATACATTTAATAAGAAATTCAATAGACCATGGAATTGAAAAGGCGGACCAGAGGATCCAGAAAGGTAAGTCACCTACAGGTAAATTGGTTTTAGAAGCCAAAAATGCAGGTGGAGAAGTTTTGATAATTGTTAAAGATGACGGAAAGGGTTTGGATAAAGAGAAAATTCTGCAAAGAGCAAGAACAAATGGTCTTATATTTAAGCCTGAATCGGAACTATCTGATAAAGAAATATATTCCTTCATCTTCCTACCGGGTTTTTCAACAAAAGAAAACGTTACAGAGTTTTCGGGCCGTGGAGTTGGAATGGATATAGTTACAAAAAATATTGAAACGGTAGGAGGAACAGTAAATATAAACAGCGCTCCAGATGAAGGCACAACATTTTCCATAAAGTTTCCGCTGACACTTGCAATTATAGATGGGATGATAATAGAAGTAGGATGCAATAAGTATACTATTCCTATGGTATCAATATTAGAGTCTTTCAGAGTCGCTAATGAGGCAGTAATTGAAGATGAACAGGGAAATGAAATGATAATGGTAAGAGGCGAATGCTACCCAGTTCTTAGGCTACATAGACATTATCATATTGATACTTCAGTGAAAGAATTTACAGAGGGAATAATGATTATGGTAGAAAATGGGGATAAAAGAATTTGTATTTTTTCGGATGCACTTTTAGGAGAACAGCAGGTTGTTGTGAAAGCACTGCCTAAATACATCAAAAAGGTAAAAGGTATAGCAGGTTGTACTCTTTTAGGTGATGGGGACATAAGTCTGATATTTGACATGGATGAACTTATCGGTTAACAGCACAAAAACATTCTTTAAATTTAGTTTTAGAGTTTTTCATCTACGACATTATACATTTTAGGGTAAAGTTTAATTCTGATAATAAACAAAAAATGGAGGTTTGAGGAAATGGCGGATGTATTGGATGAACTGCATGAAATTGTAGAAGATACGCAAAAAGGTAGATTCTTGACCTTTGTAATAGGAAAAGAAGTTTATGGAATTGAGATAAAATATGTTACTGAAATAATTAATATTCAGAAGATAACGGAGGTACCTGAACTTCCCGACTACATCAAAGGTATTATCAACCTTAGAGGAAAGATAATTCCAGTACTTGATGTCAGGGTGAGGTTCAAGAAGGAACCAAAAGAATATAATGACAGAACATGTATTATAGTTGTTGACATAGCTGATATTTCGGTAGGACTTATTGTTGATAGCGTTGCAGAGGTGACGACGATAACAGAAAATGACATTGTACCTCCACCTGATGCAAATACGGGTTTTAACAACAAGTATATTAAAGGTATAGGAAAAATCGGCGATGAAGTAAAGCTTTTGCTAGATTGCAGCAAACTTCTCAGCGATGAGGATTGTGAGAGCTTAATAAAGATTTCTTAAATGTTTGCAAAGGATTTCATGATTCTAAAATAAATTATAAATGGTGAGAACTATGCTAACTATTACGGATAAAGAGTTTATACAGCTTTCTGAGTATATTAAGGCAAATTATGGTATTAACCTTAGTGATAAAAAAAAGGCTCTTGTTGTCGGAAGACTCCAAAATATCTTAATGGAAAAAAGTTTTGAAAGTTTTTCGCAGTATATAGAATATGTAATGAAAGATAAAACAGGTGAAGCAGTTAAAACACTTATAAGTAAGATTACAACAAATCACACTTACTTTATGAGGGAATCTGAACACTTCCAATATTTCAAAAACGTTGCGCTAAAATACTGGTACGAAAAGCTAAAGAACTCAAAGGACTTAAGAATATGGAGTGCAGGTTGTTCGTCCGGTGAAGAACCTTATACTCTTGCTATGATTATTGCAGACTTTTTTGGTAATGAGAAATCACTTTGGGATACAAAAATACTGGCAACAGATATATCATCAAGAGTATTGAGTGAGGCACAAAATGGTGTTTATTCTAATGAAAGTTTGGAAGCTGTGCCTAAAATATGGAGGAATCAATATTTTCAAAGGTTTGATAATCAGAACAGTATTGTTGTTGACAGCATTAAGAACGAGGTTATTTTTAGAACATTTAACCTTATGAATACAACCCTTCCATTCAAGAAAAAGTTTCATGTAATATTTTGCAGGAATGTAATGATTTATTTTGATTCTGAAACTAAAAGAGAGTTAATAAACAGGTTCTATGAACAGACTGAATATGGAGGTTATCTCTTTATTGGTCACTCTGAATCACTAAACCGTGAAGAAACAAAATTTAAATATATAATGCCTGCAGTATATAGAAAGGAATAGTTAACATGGAGCTTAAAAAAACAAATATTAAAAGGAAAATTAAAGTTTTAATAGTTGACGACTCCATTCTTTTTAGGGAAACGCTGGCAAAAGGAATCGGTCAGGATGCTGCAATTGAAGTCGTTGGAACTGCAGCTGACCCATACAGTGCAAGAGATAAAATAATAGAATATGAGCCAGACGTTATGACTCTTGATGTTGAGATGCCTAAGATGAGTGGAATTGAGTTTTTAAGGCGTTTAATGCCTCAATACCCTATTCCTGTTGTGGTTGTAAGTGCTGTAAGTGATAATGTATTTAATGCTTTAAATGCAGGTGCTGTTGACTTTGTAACAAAACCTAATGTGAGTAGCCAGATGAGTATGCAATCTTTTATAAACGAGCTCATTATAAAAGTAAAAATTGCTTCAACCGCCAAAGTTGGGCGCTGGAAGTTTGAAGCTCCGATAAACAGAGAGTTAACACGAAGTGATAGGCAGCAAACTGATAAGATACTTGCCATAGGTGCTTCAACTGGTGGAACAGAAGCAATATACAGTGTTTTAAAGTCCATGCCCAAAGATATTCCGGGAACGGTTATAGTACAACATATGCCACCGGTTTTTACCAGGATGTATTCGGAAAGACTTAATAATTCATGCTTAATGGAAGTAAAGGAAGCGGAAACCGGAGATAGGGTTTTACCTGGAAGAGTCCTTATTGCACCGGGTGACTTTCAGATGAGACTTAAAAAGGTAGGAAATATTTATATGGTTGAGTGCTTTAAAGGTGAAAAGGTAAATGGTCACTGTCCTTCAGTAGATGTTTTGTTTGAATCCGTTGCAAGGGTCGCAGGGAGAAATGCTGTAGGAGTAATACTTACAGGCATGGGAGGCGATGGCGCAAAAGGACTGCTAGCTATGAGAAAAAGTGGTGCGCGGACGATAGGACAGGATGAACAAAGCTGCGTTGTATATGGAATGCCTCGTGTGGCGTATGAAATAGGCGCAGTTGAAAAGCAGGTTACATTGGATTCAGTTTCAAATACGATATTTTCAATGCTTTAAGGAATAACCGAAATATTACTTTGAATTTTTCAGCATTCCTAAGCATATCACAGGGATTATTTTGTTCCGCTGCGATATGCTTAACTTTTTTAAATTGTTTTTTTCTTCGACAATACTCTAGAAAGGCGGCTGAAGAAACCTCCTTTGTTTCTTTCACGCCATAATCCCAAAGAACGGTCTACATTTTCAAAGTGCTTGTCCAGTTTACTTTCAATTTTTCTTATATTGTTTTCCATGCAAGCTCCGAGTTCAAGCTTTGTTTTAGTAAGCTCCCTGTTTATCTGATCCCTGGCATCAGCCACTTCATTAGAAAAGCTTAGAGTAAGGCGTTCACCAAATTCATTGAAAAAATTTTTAATATCTATAATGTTTTCACTCGATTCAACAGGAGTCATAGAGGTGAACCCGTTTTCTGATACAACAGGTGGAGGCTCATTTATGACGCTTTCGCACTCAAGTATTTTTTTAATTGCCTTAATTTCAAGACCATCATCCCGCATAGTCTTTATCTGAAACATTACATTGGCATATTCGGGTGTGTAATAACGCCTGCCTCTGCTATCCTTTGGGATGTTCATATTGAACTCCTTTTCATAATACCTTAAAGCGTGGTCGGTTATTCCAAGACGCTCACTTAATTCAGTAATGGTATACCTGTCTTTAAGAATTTCCACTTAAGACTCCCTCCAGTTTATTAATTGTAATGATGAAATAAACATCGAAACAATATTCCATCTACTCCTTAATTAAAAGCTTCAGACATGTTTAAATATACTTATCACGGCGCTTATGTAGCCTTGTATAAGTTGGAAAGCAAATACTATGATAGCACTATTATGAAATAGTGTAAATAACTTGATGATTATTTACGCAATATTTCCAGAGAGTTATTTATATCCTTTGGAATGGGCGCAACAAGTTGAAGATTTTTTTTAGTTAGGGGATGAATAAATTCCACTTTGTAGGAATGAAGTGCTTGTCTTTCAATAATATTAAGCTCTGGATGGAATTCTAAGTTTTGGGTAATAGAGTTCTCATTACTGGAAATGCTGTTTCCTATTTCATAATATATATCATCACCATCCGTACGACTCATGAGTTCTGGGGTTTGGGAAATATCTAAAAATGGGTATAGGGTATCGCCTATAAGTGGATGACCAATAGCCTGGCAATGTACTCTTATCTGATGAGTCCTTCCTGTCTCCAGACGGAATTTTAATAGTGAGGTATTGTTAAGAACTTCCAGCGTTTCGAAATGAGTTACAGATCTATCTCCTGACAGAGATACATGCCTTAACATAATACTACCCTCTTTGCGTTCTATGGGCAGATCAATGGTACCCCTTGTATTCTTAAGAATTCCGTAAACGATTCCGATATATTCCTTAACAAACGTTTTTGTATTCATTTGGCGTATTAGTGACTCCTGAGAAAAAGAGTTTTTGGCAAATATAATAATGCCTGAAGTATTCCTGTCAAGCCTTATTACAGGACGGATTTTTTTGGCTACACCACTTTTTTGAAGGTGGTATGCTACAGCGTTAGCAAGAGTACCATCAGGGTGGGAACAGGTGGGGTGAACGACAATATCGGGAGCTTTGTTTATAACAATAAGACAATCGTCCTCATAGATAATATCTATGGGGAGGTCTTGCGGAACTAAACCTTCCAGCTCTTCATCATATTCAATTTCGACTTCGATAACGTCGCCGCTTTTAACAACAGCGTTGACAAATACAGGTTGTTTGTTGCATAGTATCTTGCTTTGGTATTTGAGCTTTTTTATCAATCGTTCGGAAATATCCAGCTTGCTTTTTAATATGTATTTTACAGCTTTGCCGTTGTCATTATTATCAGCGGTATATTTTATAATCAAGTTTAATCACCCCGTTAATAATATTATAGCATTGTGCATTATTCAAGTCCTAATTAGGCAAATTGATTTTTATATAGTATTTGCTTATAATGCAATGTATTAGTATAATGAAATAAGAAAATTCATGTATTGGATGGTGTATTTTTTTGAATCATAACTCAGACGAAGATAAAAAAGGGATATATTTGTATCCTGACAGGAATGAGTCGATTACATTAAATCTTATTCGAGAGAGTGAACCTTATCATAATTACTGGGATAAAAGTGAAGGTAAAATACTTGATATCGCAATAAAAAGAATTAAGCAATTAGGGTTGGATGGCACTATGCTTGATGCTGGATGTGGTATGGGACGATTGACTTTAAAGTTTGGTAAATACTTCAGAGAAATACATGCTTGCGAGCCAGATACAGAACGTTATAGCGTTTTTTGCAAAAATATAAACAAGTGGGATATGTCTCATAAGGTAAAGCCATATTTGGGTGGCGCTGAAAAATTGGAATTTAGCGAATACTTTGACATAATTATTTGTAGTCATGTTATTCAGCATATTCAGGAAGATATTGCGGAGAAAATGATGGCCTCATTTGGAAGAATGCTAAAGGAAAATGGCTTATTGTTTATTACAACAACGCATTCTCTTGAAGATAGGGTAGTATTTTGTGAAAGTTATATGAGTCAGAGTGGAGAGCGTATTGAGACAGAAATTAGTCAGGAAAGATTTAATAACTTAAATAATGAGGCGGGAATACTGCCTATCAAGTTTTTTGCATGTGATAATATTAAAGAGCTTATTGAGAAGCATGGTTTTGATATGATTGACTTTAGAGTATATCACAATAGCACAAGTAGCAAACTTTTAGACAGTATTTTTGGTATAGATTCTTTGATAAATTTAAATAGTGGTTTGAGGAAGCGCTACGGGAGGGATTTGTTTGTCTGGGCAAGAAAAACAACAAAATGACATACTAAATAAAGAATTGATTGATGCACAAATAATCTTTCTGCAAAGTGCAAATATTAACTTCAGACTCACAGATAAAGAAAAAATCGAGAATAAGCTGAAAAAGTTTTTTTGCGATCCCACATGGAAAAACGAAAGTAATTATAGTAACTGTTTTGAAGATTACAAAAATATACTTTTTAAAAATAACTTGAACCCACATAACTTGATAAAACTTAGATTAGGGTGTTTTAAATTTTCTATTGAGTATTTTCAAGCTAACAAAAAAATGAAAAAGTAAATAAAAAAGAGGATAAGAGTTTTCAAAATATAAACGAAGTATATAAAAGAGTGTATGAAGTAGAGATTTTTGCCTTTATTTATCCCGATTTAGATATTATTAACCTGCTTTATAGTATTCCAATTAAAAAGATATCAATAGATGAGTTTATATTTGTTCGAAAGGTAATCCAGTTTGATAAAAAGCCAATAACTTTAATAAATAAAGATTTTTTTAAAGAAGAAAATAAAGAAGAAAAGTATACTTTTTCTGATTTTTCTGAAATATCTAAAAAAATTTATATAATATTTATGGAAATATCAGAGTATAAAAAGTTCGGAAATAAATACATAATGTCAAATCGCGCTAAGTCAAAGTTTGCTTTAGAAAAAGAAGAGTATTACAAGCAGGCCTTTGAAGAGATAAAAAAATTTAGTTTGATGATGATAGAGGTTAGAGACTTAGAGGGAATTGATAAATGTGATTTGCATTCAGAAGATTTCATGAAAAAGTTCTCTAGGAAAATATACGGATTGATGGTTTGTGATGAGGGGTGGCGTTTTGTGCCTTTGCAATGTTCATCAAGTGCTCTTGAGAAGTGTTTTTGTTCAAGAGATTATTTTTGTGTTTTTGCATCTAATGTAGGAGTGTTGGAGATAAATTTAATAGAATCTGATAATTATAAAAAGTATAATGCTTCACAGAAGAAGATTGGAGAAGTATTTAACGATAAGGATACGATAAAATTATTAGAACCAGCAAATTATGCAGGTTTGAATAGTGGAGCATTGCTTGCAATGGAGAGAGCGACAATGTTGCATGTAATTATTGGAGCAAACATGACAAAAGATTATTGCAAAGCAAAATTGGGTGATAGGAAGATAATCTGTAACAGAAGAAAGATGATTGAAGCAATTGATTTGGTTATGAATATAAATATAAGCGAGATGTCTACCTTAACTGATATGATAATGGACAAGCTTGGAATATACAAATATGTTGAAAGGGTAAAGGAAAGATTAGATCTGGAAGAAGATGATAATATGATAATTTATCAGAAAAGTATTAATAGTTTTATGAAATTACTGACTCTTGTTGGCTTGATTATTGCTTTTTTTAGCTTGGTTGTTTCTTTACTTAGTGCGGATATGATAAGAGACAAATTGATTGAATGTTTGAGCTATATTACATCAAGTAAATAGTATTCAACAAAGTATGGCAATAAAATCAAAGGTAGAATTTGTATTAAGAAAAGTCAAAATAGCCCATAAATGATTGGACGAACTAAGACAAAATTCAATAGAACATTGAAATGGAGGATTTGTTAAGTTCGTGGCGAATTATAAATACAGTTTAGTCATAAGCTTTTATTTTTGCTTTAAATGGATATTGAAATATAAAAAAATATGTTAATATAAAATACAGTTTTGTGAAAAGTAAACTGAAATGTGAGGAAAAATAATGATATCTAGGATTGCAGATTATTTAGCAAGTGAGTTTAATATATGTGATAAAGTGCTTGAAATTACAAAGGATGCTGAGAAGATAATTTCACTTGAGTTTCAAAAGATTGACCGGGTGAAGGAATATAACCAGTTAAAAGTAATAAGGGCAATGCAGGTAAATAATTTAAGTGACACTCATTTTCCGGGTACGACGGGATATGGTTATGATGATAAGGGCAGAGATGTTTTAGATGACGTATACAGAGATGTGTTTAAGGCTGAAGATGCGCTTGTGAGACATCAGATAGTGTCTGGAACTCATGCTCTTGCTCTGTGCCTGTCTGGAATTCTAAGGCCGGGTGATGAACTCCTTTGTGCAACAGGTAAGCCTTATGATACGTTAGAAGAGGTTATAGGCATAAGAGGAGAAGGCGGAGGATCACTTAAAGAATTTGGAGTTACATATTCACAGGTTGAGCTTTTGGAAAACGGTAAGCCTGATTTGGAGGCAATTGGGAAGAGCATAAATGATAGAACCAGAATGGTACTTGTTCAAAGATCAAGAGGCTATGCATGGAGACAGTCACTCTTGATTGAGGATATTGAAAGGACTATAAAGTTTATAAAAGGCATTAAAAATGATATAGTTGTAATGGTTGATAACTGTTACGGAGAGTTTGTTGAGGAACGCGAACCCATAGAAGCAGGTGCTGATCTGGCTGCGGGATCACTCATAAAAAACCCCGGGGGCGGACTTGCTCAAACCGGAGGTTATATAGTTGGAAGGAAAGATTGTGTAAGTAAAGCAGCATACAGGCTTACTACACCTGGTCTTGGGAAAAAGGTAGGTTCATCTTTAGGGCACAACAGGTTAATGTTTCAAGGACTTTTCATGGCACCTCATGTTGTAGGCGAAAGTTTGAAAGGGGCAGTGCTTTGTTCTGCGGTTATGAAAAGCCTTGGTTTCGAAACCAGTCCAGGTATAAGTGATGTTCGCGGCGATATTATCCAAGCGGTGAAGTTTAATAATCCGGACAGCCTTATAGCATTCTGTCAAGGTATTCAGAAAGGTTCTCCTGTAGATTCGTATGTTACTCCAGAACCGTGGGACATGCCCGGATATGATAGTCCTGTCATAATGGCGGCAGGTGCATTTATTCAGGGATCTTCTATCGAACTCAGTGCCGATGCACCAATAAAGCCTCCATACATTGCATATATGCAGGGAGGTCTTGTGTACGAGCATGTTAAGCTTGGTATTATGATAGCCATTCAGAAGATGCTTGATAAAAAGCTGATTTGAGGAAATTGCTAAGCAGAAGTCGTGAAATAGATAACCAACTATAAGATAGGAGGGAGCAATATGGCTGAAATTGAGAAGTCTGTCACTACAAGAAGGATAAAGCTTGGAAGTATTTTGATAGTATTGTTTTTGCTGTTATATATCCCTTCTGTGATATTTTGGGTTTATGGTAAGAATGTAAGTACTGATATTGTAAGAATGGGTGAAATTGAGGACTCTGTAAGTATAGATGCTGTTATAGTCAGGGATGAGGTTGTTTTGAATTCACCTGTAGGAGGAAAATGTATCAAGGAAATAAACGAGGGTGAAAAGGTAAAGTCTAATGCAAGGATAGCTACGGTGCTTAACGGTTCTTCAGAAAAGCTTCTCCAAGAATTAAAGCAGCTGGATTTGAGAATAATAGATGCACAGGAGAAAAGAAATGAGAATTTGGAACTTTTCTCAGACGACTTAGAGAAGATTGAAAATGAAATTGAGGAAAAACTGAAGCAGGTAATCTTGCTTGGCAATACTAATGAATTATCGGAAATTGAAGGAATAAAAAAGGAAGTTGATGAATTAATTCAAAAGAAGGCTGCGATTGCAGGGGGATTAAGCTCACCAGATGCACATATAAAATCACTTCTGGATGAAAAAAAATCTTTGCAGCAAAGAATAAGTGCGAATACAAAGGACATTACTACATCCACGTCGGGTGTGGTTTCCTATATGGTTGATGGCTATGAAGGTATACTAACTCCTGACAAGATAAGTGATTATACATTAGATGATATTGACAATATTGAAGTAAAAGGAACCCAAAAGGATATTGAAGAATTGGGTGTGGAAGCAAACAAACCCTTTGCAAAGCTCATAACAGGCATCGAATACTATCTGGTAATGCCTGTCGATACCAAAAAGGCAAATGGATTTAAGGTGGACAATGTTATAAACATAAGACTAAACGAATTTGATAAGGTCATTAAGGGAGATGTCTTTTTTAGGTCTAATAATCTTAATGGAAAGAGCATACTTGCAGTGAAGGTAAGCAATGCACTTAGTGAAACTGCCGCTTTAAGAAAGGTAAACATTGATTTGATAAAGAGTCAATACAGCGGCTTTAAGGTACCTTTGCGAAGCCTGACTAATGTAGACCTTGACAAAAAGATTGCAGAGCTTTGCTTGGTAAAGGCAAACCACGCAAGGTTTGTAAAAGTGAAAATTGTCGGTAAAAACGAAGAATTTGCAATAGTCGAAAATGCGGATTTGGCAGGAGAGTACAGTGTTAGCTTGTATTCTAGTTATATAGTTAATCCGGTTAATATTGAGGAAGGGCAGACAATAAACTGATGAACGAGGATTTTGAATATATAAAAAAGAACCTGGACATTATCAGGGGAAAAGTTGAAAGAGCTGCAATTAAGAGCGGAAGAAAGCTGGAGGATATCACAATAATTGGAGTATCCAAAACAGTTGAACCTGAAAAGATTATTAGGGCAATTGATGAGGGAATAACTGAATTAGGTGAAAATAGGGTTCAGGAATTGACAGAAAAGTACGATATTATTAATAGGAGTTGTAATTGGCATTTAATTGGACATCTGCAAACAAATAAGGTAAAATATGTTGTGGATAAAGTAAAAATGATCCATTCAGTTGATAGATATGATCTTGCTCTTGAAATTCATAACAGGGCTAAAAAGATTGGAAAAGTAGTCGATATATTGGTGCAAGTCAATATTTCCGGTGAGAAATCAAAATTTGGAGTTTCTCCTGATGGCGCTTTAGAACTAATCAAACAGATAGTTACGCTGGAAAACGTAAGGGTTAGAGGGTTTATGACAATGGCCCCTTTTGCATCAAATCCTGAAAAAGTAAGAAATGTTTTTTCGGGTTTGAGAAAATTGTCTATTGACATTGAAAAGGAAAATATTAATAATATAGTTATAGATTATCTTTCCATGGGTATGAGTAATGATTATGAAATTGCAATTGAAGAAGGTGCGAATTTAGTGAGGATAGGTACTGCATTGTTTGGACAAAGGCAGTATCTTTAGATATGTTTTATAAAAGTATTTTACAAAAGATAAACAGGAGGTAATTTAGTATGTCAAAATTATTTAACAAGGTTCTCAATTTTGTTGGTTGGGAGACTGAAGAAGACGAAGAAGAGTTAATTGAAAAAGAAGAGGAACTTAAGGAAGAGACTGAAAAGCCACAATTTATTCAGACAATAAACAAAAGGCCTTCTCCAGGAAAGGTTGTGAACATTCATTCTTCAACACAGTTTAAAGTTGTTGTTGTGCAGCCGGAAAATTTTAATGATGCACAAGACATCTGTGATCATTTGAAGAATAAGAAGCCTATAGTTATCAACCTTGAAGGACTTGAAAAGGATCTTGCTCAAAGAATTATAGATTTCTTAAGTGGAGCTGTTTATTCTCTCGATGGAGCAATTCAAAAAGTTTCTAATGAGATATTTATTATTGCTCCGTATAATGTTGACATTATGGGAGATTTTAAAGGAGAGATAGCAAATAAGACAGCTTTCCCATGGGCAAAATAATGGAGGATTTAGATGTATACTCTTATAAAAGCACTTGATACATTACTTTATGTAATAGAAATGGCATTAGTTATACGTGCTGTTTTATCGTGGATTCCAAACTTATCAAGAGAGAATCCGTTTGTTAATCTTTTGAATCAGGTTACCGAACCGGTTTTGAATCCAATTAGATCGTTGATTGAAAAGTCTTCTTTTGGTAGGAATTCAATGATAGATTTATCACCTTTGATTGCTTTTTTGATTATCGAAGTGTTAAGAAGGATATTGTGGGGTCTATAGCATACATAAGTTAAGTATTAACTTATCTAGGTAGTGCATTCTATTACAATAGATATTGGACGTTTGAATATGAATAGGGAAGAAATACTAAAAAGGATTTCAAAAAGTGAAGATAAACTGGTTGTAGCAAAAGTACTTGACAAGTTATTGTTATCTGAAAAGACTAACAAATTGGCGATTACGGATTTTTTGGACCCACACCTTCAAAGTGTTGTGTCAAAGTGTTTGGAATCTAATAATGTCGGTAATTATTTGTTTTATGGAGGCTATGATGGGGCAGAGAGGGCTGTAGTGGCTTTCTGCCCCAGTAATATGCCATTGATTCAGGAGCCGGAGTTAGCCGGCCTTTTTAAAGTTCTGAAGATAAGTTTAATGCATAGAGAAAATATGACTCACAGAGATTACCTTGGTTCTTTGATGGGATTGGGAATTAAAAGGGAGAAAATTGGTGATATTCTTGTTAAGGACGAACACTCTCTGGTAGTTGCACTAAATGATATTGCAGATTTCATCAGGCACAACTTGGATAAAGTAGGCAATGTAAAAGTTGAAGTTGAATATTTGGATGTAGAAAGCCTTAATACTTATGAGCAAAAAGTTAAGGAGATCCGAACGACAGTAGCATCCCTGCGGCTTGATTCTGTTGCAAGTGCAGGATTTGGAATGTCGAGAAGTAAAATTGCCGACTTTATAAAAGCAGAGAAGGTCAATCTAAACTGGGAAACCACTCCAAGCTTGACTAAATTGGTTAAAGAGGGAGATTTGATTTCTATCAGAGGGAAAGGCAGAGTTGTACTGCAAGAAATAGGTAAGACCACTAGAAAAGACAGAATAAGTGTATGCTTAAAGAAATTTATATAAAGAGGTGTTTGGAATGAATTATACTCCTAATGATTTACAAAACCTTACTTTTAAAAAGAGTGCAGTTGGCGGGTATAAGGAAGATATGGTCAATGAAGTGCTGGATAAAATTATTGAGGACTATACCGGCTATATACACGAAAACAGGGAACTTAAGGATAAGTTGGAGGCCTTGAATCAGGCTATTCAGCACTATAAAAGTATCGAAGAATCCCTGCAGAACACTTTGATAGTTGCGCAGCAAACCAGCGAAGATATTAAAAAGAACGGATACCAGAAAGCTGAAAATATAGTTAAAGAAGCGGAAATTAAGGCACTTAAAATAATTAGCGATGCAAACCAGGAAGTTGTAAAGATAAAGTATGAATATGAAGATACAAAAAAGAAGCTGCATATTTATAAGAGTAAGGCAGAGTCACTGCTGCATTCTCAACTTGAAGTGTTAAGATCAATAATTGATGACCATGAGGCTTAGAAATATAGGGCTTTGAAACGTTATAGTGAAAAGTTTTAAGGGGTGAAAGAAAACAGTGATTAAGCTAAACATAAACTTAAGTGAGAGAAGTTATCCCATATACATAACAACTGATTACAGTGAGTTGGGAAAAAGTTTGCATAGCGCAAGATTAACTGGAAAGATGGTTTTGATAACCGATACAAATGTTGAGAAATATCAGGCTGATTTATGCCTTGAAGCCTTAAGGGGGTATGACTGCGAAGTACATAAATTTGTCATACCAGCAGGTGAAAAGAGTAAAAAACTCGAAACAATCAGTGAAATCTACAAGTTTTTAATAGATTTAAAGCTGGATAGGAACGCTACTCTTATTGCACTTGGAGGTGGAGTAGTGGGCGATATAACTGGATTTGCTGCCGCTACATTTCTAAGAGGAGTTAATTTTGTTCAGATTCCAACATCACTTCTGGCTCAATCTGATAGCAGTGTAGGTGGCAAGGTTGGTGTTGATTTTAATGGCAGCAAAAATATTATCGGTGCATTTTATCAGCCTAGGTTTGTATACATAAATGTAAATTCACTTAAAACTCTGCCAAAAAGAGAACTTCAATCGGGACTTGCAGAGGTAGTAAAGCATGGAATTATACAGGATCCGGATTTCTTTGAATATATAGATTATAATACGAATAAGATATTTAGCTTTGATGAAGGTGTGTTACAGTATCTTGCAAAGATAAACTGCTCAATAAAAGGAAATGTAGTTGAAAAGGATGAAAAGGAAAGCGGAATAAGAGCAAACTTAAACTTTGGACATACGATTGGACACGCTATAGAAACGGTTATGAATTTTGAATTGCTTCATGGTGAGTGTGTTGCTTTAGGTATGGTAGGAGCTTTTAAAATGGCGCAATATCTTGAAATCGTTGAAGAGGATTTAGTGGATAAGGTTAAGGATACGTTAAGAAAGATAGGTCTTCCTGTAAGACTTGATGATATAGATGCGGATAAGGTATATAATCAAATGTTCTTCGACAAGAAGGTAAAGGGAAATAAACTTACATTTATACTTCCGAGAAAAAGAATCGGAGAAGTAATCCAGTGTACTGTTGATGACGAGAAACTCATAAAAAAGGTGATTTCTGATCTGGCATAAATAAACTTTAGTTACATATTTTTGTTTTGATGTAAAGGTATATAATTTGGTTAATTTAGTACTGAAACAAAACTAAAATTCTTTTGAAAATTGGAAGTTTAAATTATTAAGCGGCTTTGGAAAGATGAATTTTCCAAAGCCGCTTATTTTAATGTTATGGAAATTATGATTGTTTTATATTACTTATGCCAAATAGTTATGTGTGCAAAATATAACTTTGGTCATAATTTTTCAGCTATTCTCTAATTAAAAATAAAAACAGTTGAAGTAATATTTCAATCAATCCTTATACTTAGGTATGTTTTCATTAAATGGAGGATAAATAATACCTTTATCTGTTATTATCGCAGAGATATATTTATTAGGTGTAACATCAAAAGCCGGATTTCTGACTTTGATTCCTTCTGGTGCTATTCTGACGCCTTTTATATGAGTTACTTCATCGCTGTTTCTTTCTTCTATTGGTATTTCATCTCCGCATTCTATTGAAAAGTCAATTGTAGAAATTGGAGCCGCGACATAGAAAGGAATATTATTTTCTTTCGCAAGAACTGCCACAGAATATGTTCCGATTTTGTTTGCCGTATCCCCATTTAACGCTATTCTGTCTGCACCAACTATTACGCAGTCAATTAAACCTTCTTTCATGAAATGGCCTGCCATGTTGTCACATATGAGTGTAACAGGTATATTGTCCTCCATAAGCTCCCATACAGTCAGCCTTGAGCCCTGGAGATATGGTCTTGTCTCATCAGCGAAGACATTTATGTTTTTGCCTGCTTCATGAGCAGAACGTATCACTCCGAGTGCAGTGCCGTGATCGCATGTAGCCAATGCTCCCGCATTGCAGTGTGTAAGTATGGTGAAATTCTCTTTTATCAATTCATTTCCGAATTTGCCTATTGCTCTATTCGAATCGATGTCTTCCTTTTCCATAAGGCATGCTTCAGCTTCAATAATTTTTATTATTTGGTCAATAGGCTTGTCCATATTGAAAACAGCCTTGTTATATACCCTGTCAACGGCCCAAAACAGGTTTACTGCTGTTGGACGAGTGCTTTTAATTAAATCACAAGCTTTTTTCAGTTCGGTAAAAAATTGTTCGGTTGAGCTGATATTTATTGAATTGGCTGCGACAACTATTCCATATGCAGCAGTAACACCAATAGCTGGAGCACCCCTTACTATCATGGTTTTAATTGCATCAGCTATCTCTTCATATGTTGAAAGCTCAACTATTTTATGTTCTGTAGGCAGCTTTGTCTGGTCGACAAGCTTTAACACTCCGTTACAAAATTCCAAAGTTTTCATACTTTTTCTCCTAACTCCTTATTTACAGCATTTGCAGTTGATGTTGGATGGATCAATTCTCTTAATCACTTCAAATAGAAGCTTTTTAATTCTTTCATTGTTGTCTGCAAATACCTTTAATACCTCTTCCTCGGTAACCGGAGCAATGTCGTCACGACCTTCCAGACCCGCATCATAATCAGTTATTAAAGATATGTTTGCATAACAGATACCCATTTCTCTAGCTAAATAACATTCGGGATACTGTGTCATGTTTATAACTTCCCAGCCCATCTTATTAAACCAACGGCTTTCGGCTACTGTAGAGAATCTAGGACCCTGTATTACTACTACTGTTCCTTTTTCATGTATTGTTATTCCGAGGTCTTTTCCGGCTTGAATGGCCAATTTTCTGAGTTCAGGGCAATATGGGTGAGCCGGACTTGGATGCTTTGTCTCAGGACCGTCAAAAAATGTATCCTTACGGCCAGACGTTCTGTCTACAAATTGATCGCACACAACAAAGTCTCCTGGCTTTATTTCAGCCTGAAGGCTTCCTGAAGCTGTAGGTGCTAAAATCTTTTTTACCCCCAGTTGTTTCATAGCATAAATATTTGCTCTGTATGGTATCATATGGGGTGGAAGATGATGTTTTTTGCCGTGGCGTGGCAAAAATGCTATTTTCTTTCCTTCAAAGGTTGCAATTGCAAATTTGTCACTGGGTTTTCCATAAGGTGTATCAATTTCAACTTCTTCTACGTTTTCCAAAAAAGAATAAAAGCCCGAACCGCCAAAAACTCCTATATCGACATTGTATTCCATGATAAACCTCCTATAAAAATTGATGTTTTGTATAAAGATAATGATGTGAAGATTATAACTTCCACTGTTGTTTTTTCTTTAGTATTATTTGATACCAAATAGTCACTTTGAAAAAGTGGAAATAATATTTTTCACTTTCCTTAATTATATTATAAATATTTTTAGTTTCAATTAATTTAAGCATTATTTTGAAATTTTATAACTTGATTGTGTATAAATAATTATGCTTAAGGAGGATACTAGAGATGGATAACATGCAAATGGAATTTTTTAAAAAAATGCTTATGACTCAAGGCAAGGACGTTGAAGGTACGATAAACTCAATGAAAGAACATGGAATTGGAGAGCAGGAGGGGGATGAACCTGACGAACTGTCAAGCTATGATAATCATCCCGCGGAACTTGGAACAGCTCTCTTTGAAGCAGAAATAAACAACGCGCTTAAAGTTCATGAGGAACATTTATTAAAGGATATACATGATGCTTTAGGAAGAATATATGATGGAACTTATGGAAAATGTGCTTTTTGCGGAAAGGAAATTGACAGGGAAAGACTTGAAGCGCTGCCCTATACAAGATTATGTATAGGGTGTGAGACGAGCAAGGCGGTAACCATGGAAAATTTGGACAGACAGAGGCCGGTAGAGGAATTGATATGGGATGCACCACTTGGAAGAAAGTACCTCAATAAAAGAGAAGATGATGAATTTGAAGGCCTTGATCAATTTTTTGATCTTGTTAAATATGGGTCTTCGGATACACCACAGGATATGGGCGGCTACCATGATTATGAAGAGTTTTATACCAATGAAATAGACAGGCAGGGAATTGTAGATGATATGGATAGAGTATCGAATGAAGCTTATAAAAGACAACTTCCCGATTAGAAAAGGAGGTGATTTTATTGGGTGAAAAGGATATATTCATTGAAATTAATAGACTTCTAGAGGATCAAGGTATGGATTTAAGGATAAATGACATGGACGAATTGACAGATTTTCTGGAAGAATATGAGGCGGATGAAAGCGAAGCCAGTGAAGTTTATGAAGAAATTCGCGAATTATATGATCAACTTCTTATGGGAGCAGGTATGTGGTAGGAAGTAAAAAGCAAAAGGCTGAAAAGTGATATTAAATACTTTTCAGCCTTTTTCCATTTCAATAAGTACTACATTGTTCCACTGAATTGGTTTTTAACCTGTGTTATATCATTTGGATTTGCTGGTTGTGCAGGTTGGTAAAAACCTTTTTGTTCCGCCAATTTAAATAAGTCATACTGGAATGTTTCGCAGTTATTTCTGATCTGCTGTATAGCTTGACGGAGCTGTGGATTTTGGGTTTGAGTAATTACGTTTGCATACCCTGTAACGCTGCTGTTAATCTGTGATAATAGGTCATTCACCATTTCTTTTTCTTGCATATTTAATTCCTCCTTAGCTTAAGAATGACAATAATTGTTGTTTAGTGTTTCTTGCATCTTGTGCGGATTTTTGAAACATCTGCTTTATCTGCGGATCTGTGGCTTGTTGAGCATAAGTGTCCAGTTTTTTAGCTGATGTTTCATGAGACCCTATAAGGTGTCTCAAATTTTGAAGTTCCTGTTGGTTTAATTGGTTCATAGATAATCTCCTCCTTATCAGATCGTAGTACTTTTCAAATTCTCAAGCACCATAGTTATTTTCTTTAAATCAACAAAAAATATACAGAAAATATTTAAACAGAAAATAATATTTTCGTCATTTGCTTCACAAAATTCGTCAGATAGGCTATTCCAAAAATCAGAAGTTATATTTTAAGTGGATTGATTTTTTGACATATTAATATATAATAGTTACTACATAGTAAAATACGGGAGATACATAATAATGAATGAAAGCAATAAAATCAAGTATTTTGAGTATATTCCGTCAAAACCAAATGAGAGTATGATTCTTACAAGGCTTGGTTATCAGAAGACCACTACAGTTTTTAGTGATGAATATAAAGAAAAGCTAAATGAGATTATAAAGTCAGGTATTTTACTCTGCAATACCAAGGGTGTTTTCGGAAGATATGAGATTATCGAAAAAAGCGAGAAATATGTGAAGCTGGAAAATGGCGTGGTTTTTGAAAGCGCTAGTCTGGCAAAACTTTTAAATAAAAGTATTGAGGTTGTTTTGATGGCCTCTACTGTTGGTAAGGAGATCACAGATAAAATACATTTTGAAGTTGAAAGCGGAGATGCTTCGCTTGGCGTTATCCTGGATTCTGTAGCATCACAGACTGCGGATGCGGCGCTTAACTGGATGGTTGACTTCATAAATAAATTGATAAGAAGAGAAGGAAAAAGCCTTACCAGGACAAGGTACAGCCCGGGATATGGAGATCTTCCGTTAATAAATCAAAAAAAGATTTTTGACACTTTAGGTCTGGAGAAGCTTGGACTTAATATTACTGAAAGATATATGCTGCTACCTGAAAAATCTGTAATTGCAATAGCTGGAATAGAAGGGATTGATTCTGATGAATAAGATACAATTTTTAGATTATTTAAAAGAGAATATAATGGTTCTTGATGGAGCTACGGGAACTGAACTTCAAAAGAGGGGAATGCCTAAAGGAACATGTCCTGAAAAATGGGCAATTGAAAACCCTGAGGTTATTGTAAACGTGCAAAGGGATTATATAAAAGCAGGATCTAATGCTGTATATACATGCACTTTTGGGGGCAATAGAATAAAACTTGCAGAGTTCGGGCTGGGTGACCAGACTGTAGAGATAAATACAAAGCTGGCAAGACTGGCCAGGGAAGCTGTTGGAGATAACGGTTTTGTTGTAGGAGACCTTGCTCCAACAGGACGTTTTGTCAGACCTTTTGGAGATATGCCTTTTGAGGAGTGTGTTGAAGCATACAAGGAACAGGTTAAAGGCCTTTTAGAAGGTGGAGTGGATTTCTTTGTCATTGAGACTATGATGGATATACAGGAGGCGAGAGCTGCGCTTCTGGCAGTTAAGGAAAGCTGCGATCTGCCCGTATGTGTAAGTATGACGTTTGATGAAAACGGACAGACGCTGACAGGTACGGACCCAATAACTGCATTAATAACTTTGCAAAGTCTTGGCGCTGATGCTGTAGGCTGCAATTGCTCAACCGGTCCTAAAGACATGATTAAGATCATTAAAGCAATGAAGCCCTATGCAAAGGTTCCATTGTTGGCAAAACCAAATGCCGGACTGCCAAAGCTGATTGATGGTAAAACTGTTTTTGATATGGGGCCGGAAGAATACGGGACATATGTAGAAGAGTTTCTTAATAGCGGAGTTAACCTTCTTGGTGGATGCTGTGGCACTTCGCCTTTGTATATTGAGCAGATACGTAAAAACATAAATGGTGCAAAGCCTATTGAAATTATAGCAGAAAAAATAAGTGCGGTTACATCTGCAAGAAGAACAGTTTTTACAGGATTTGGTGAGCCAACTGTTGTGGTAGGTGAAAGAATTAATCCTACCGGCAAGAAGAAGCTTCAGGAAGAGCTAAGGGATGGAAAAACCTCTGAGGTCAGGAGGTTTGCAGTAGAGCAGTTGGAAAAAGGTGCAAATGTACTTGATGTCAATGTTGGGATGCCAGCGATAGACGAGAGGGAGACAATGGTTAAAATAGTCGAGCTTCTTGTGCCTATGGTTGATGCCCCGCTGTGCCTTGATTCATCTTCGCCGGAAGTACTTGAAGCTGCTCTTAGAATATATCCCGGCAGGGCTTTGATCAATTCGATATCTGCTGAAAAAGCAAAATTGGAAAAGCTATTGCCTGTAGCTGCAAAGTATGGAGCTATGTTTATCCTTCTTCCGTTAAGTGATGAAGGAGTACCTGCAACTGCCGAGGAAAGATATGAGGTTATTAACAGGGTATATGATATAGCTTCGAAGTATGGATATGGAAAGAACGATATAGTAGTGGATGGTCTCGTTATGACGGTTTCTTCGGATCAGAAGGCTGCCATTGAGACTTTAAAGGTAATAGATTGGTGTACGAACACTTTCGGATGCGGTACTATTTTAGGCCTTTCAAATGTATCATTTGGCTTACCGGAAAGGAACTGGGTAAACAGTGCTTTTCTTGCTATGGCGATGGGAAGAGGACTAACAATGGCTATAATGAACCCTTCAAGTGATATTCTTATGAGTATCAAAATGGCGGGAGACGTTCTTACGGCAAAAGACAAAAACAGCTTAAGATATATTGAGTATTTCGGCAAAAGTTCTCAAACCAAACCTGCTGAAGCTGTAAAAAAGGCAGAACAAAGCTCAAATCAGAAGATTTACGAGGCTGTTGTAAGAGGAGACAGGGAAAATGTAAGAGCTTATATAGAAGCAGGACTAAAAGAAGGACTAGAACCTTCATATGTGGTAGATAGTTGCTTGATTCCGGCTATCACTCATGTTGGTGACCTCTATGACAAAAAGGAATATTTTTTACCACAGCTTATTCAAAGTGCTGAGACTATGAAGGAAGCTTTCGGATATATTGAGCCTATGCTTAAGAAAGACTGCAATGGAGAAAATGCTAAAGCCGGAATTGTTATTGCAACTGTTAAGGGTGATATACACGACATTGGTAAGAACATTGTAGGGTTGATGTTAAAGAACTATGGATTTGAAGTTTATGACCTTGGAAAGGACGTTACAGCTGAAGACATAATAAGTGCTGCAAAAGAGAAAAATGTACGTATAATCGGGTTATCAGCTCTGATGACTACAACAATGATGGAGATGAAAACAGTAATAGAACTGGCTAAAAAAGAAGGCTTAAGTACAAAGTTTATGGTGGGTGGAGCTGTTGTAACCGACAGCTTTGCGAAAGAAATAGGGGCGGACGGCTATTCGGAAGATGCTTATAGTGCTGTAAAGCTTGCCAATAAACTTTTGGAATGCAATAAATAATTCTGTTGAATTCTTGGTAAAGACATATTTTTTCTATATTGAACGCACAAAAAGTTTACATCAGAAATTGTGCGTTCAATATTTTACTCCTTGCTTTTTGATTTTGGAATAATTCTTGCTTTCTTCAATGAATAAAAATCTATGGGGCATTTAGCCCCTATCGATTTTAGGACATTTGTTTCGCAAATTCCTTGAATAAAAAATATAATTTTTCAAAAAATAATTTCAAACGTTGACACTATATATTGTGTGTGGTAAAATTAGCTATAACAAAATATAGTTAAAACATAGGTGACCAAAAACATTTGGTTGAAAAGGGAAGCAGGTGAGATTCCTGTGCGGTCCCGCCGCTGTAATGAGGAGTTGTTTCATTGATACCACTGGTTGAGCAACATTAACTGGGAAGGGATGAAACACCGATGATTCTAAGTCAGAAGACCTGCCTTTGTACCACGCCTTTAACTCTACGGATGATAGGGGGTGTATGGATTCGATTTTCAAATTGGCCTTAATCAAGGCTTTTCAAGTTTTCATATCTTATTATCTATTTTGGGGATAAAAGCGTATTTTTGTGAAACCAGTATCATTTAGTACACTTGATTTCATTGTGTTTAATATAAATTGTCCCAGCTACACCAGAAAAATAAAAATAGGAGATGTTCTAATGATTAAAACAATTATTAAAAGGAACGGAAGAGAAGAAAAATTTCAGCCGGAGAAAATTACATGGGCAATTTTCAAGGCTGCATCAGCATGTGGAGGAGACGATTTTACTAAAGCGGAAGGCATTTGCAGGCAGGTTATGGATTTGGCTGAGCTTACATATAAAGATACGACACCAACAGTAGAAGAAATACAGGATACTGTTGAGAAGGTTTTAATAGAAAACGGTCATGCTAAAACAGCGAAGGCTTTTATATTATACAGGGAAAAGAGAAAAAGTGCCAGGGATCTTAATGCTCTTGTAGGAGCAACAATAGATATGTTTTCGGACTATCTTGGAGACAGGGATTGGAATATAAAAGAGAATGCCAATACCCAGAAAAGTGTCAATGGCCTTAATAACTATGTAAGAGAGACCTTTACCAAAAAGTACTGGCTGCATGAGATATACCCTTCTGAAGTCCGGGAAGCACACGAAAATGGTGACTGCCATATTCATGATCTGGGCTTTTTCGGTCCGTATTGTGCCGGGTGGGACTTAAGACAGCTTTTACTTGATGGATTCGGCGGGGTTGAAGGAAAAGTAGAGAGCAAACCGGCCAAGCATCTAAGGTCGTTTTTAGGCCAAATCGTAAACTCGACTTTCACTACACAGGGTGAAACAGCCGGGGCTCAAGCATGGTCCAGCATTGATACGTATTGTGCGCCATTTATACGTTATGATAATATGACCTATGATCAGGTAAGACAGTGCCTTCAAGAATTTATATTTAATATAAATGTTCCTACAAGAGTAGGGTTTCAGTGTCCTTTTTCCAATTTGACCTTTGATATAACTGTGCCATCCACACTCAAAGATGAACCGGTTATAATTGGAGGAAGTTACATGGATGAAAGTTACAAGGATTTTCAGAAGGAAATGGACATTTTCAACAGGGCATTTTGTGATGTAATGTTAGAGGGAGATTCAAAGGGCAGAGTATTTACTTTCCCGATTCCTACTATTAATATCACAAAAAGTTTTGACTGGAACAATCCTGTAGTTGATGAATTTATGAAAATAACTTGCAAATACGGCATTCCTTACTTTGCAAATTATGTAAATTCGGATCTTTCTCCGGAAGATGCTGTTTCAATGTGCTGCCGTCTGAGACTTGATACGACTGAACTGAGGAAAAGGGGCGGAGGTTTGTTTGGAAGTAATCCGCTTACAGGTTCGGTAGGAGTCTTTACAATAAACCTTGCTAGAATCGGATACCTTTCAAAGTCAGAAAGTGAGTTTAAAGCAAGGCTATGGAAGATTGCAAATATAGGAAAGACATCTTTGGAGATTAAAAGAAAAATTATAGAACAGCAATCGGAAAAAGGCTTGTACCCTTATTCCACGCATTATTTAAGACATGTTAAGCAAAGAACAGATGAATTTTGGTACAACCATTTCAATACAATCGGTATTATTGGGATGAATGAAGCACTGTTGAATTTTATGAATAAGGATATAACTACAAAAGAAGGTCAGGCGTTTTCAATTGAAATAATGAATTACCTTAGAGAAGTACTTGTAGATTTCCAAAATGAGACCGGGCATTTTTACAATCTCGAAGCTACTCCGGCAGAAGGTACTTCTTACAGACTTGCTCAACTTGACAAAAAGAAGTATCCAAACATTATCACAGCCGGAAAAGATACGCCATACTATACAAATTCGACGCAGCTTCCGGTTGAATATACTGATGACATATTTGAAGCATTAGAACTCCAGGATGAACTCCAATCGCTCTATACAGGCGGAACAGTCCAGCATTTGTATCTTGGCGAAAGCATAGAGGATATTGAAGTTTGCAAAAAGCTTATTCAAAAGGTATTTGTAAATTATAAAATGCCATATATATCTATAACACCAACATTCAGTATATGCGCAGACCATGGTTATATAAAAGGTGAGCATTATACCTGCCCTGAATGTGGAGCAAATACGGAAGTATGGTCAAGGGTAACAGGATATTTAAGGCCTGTAGCTAACTTTAACATCGGAAAGAAAGAAGAATATACAGGTAGAAAGAAATTTGTATTGGCGGAGAAGATATCATGAGAATAGCCGGATTACAAAAGAATTCCTTTGTAGATTATCCGGGTAAGATGTGTGCTGTTCTTTTTACTCCCGGCTGCAATATGGATTGTTTCTATTGCCATAATAGGGCTTTGGTAGAAGGTGGACATGAAAATATAACTGATGCAGACGAAGTTTTATCATTTTTAGAAAAAAGAAAGGGGTTCCTTGAAGGAGTTGTTGTGAGCGGGGGAGAGCCGACACTCCAAAAGGGGCTCCTGCCCTTTTTAAAAGATGTAAAAAGGCTGGGATACTCAATAAAACTTGACACAAACGGAACTAATCCGGATGTGGTTGAGAATGTTTTGCATAAAGGACTTATTGACTATATTGCAATGGATTTTAAGGCACCGTATGAGAAATATAATGAGATCTGCAGAACGGAAGTTGATATTGGAAATGTTATGAGAAGTGTGGATTTATTGATCAACAGCGGCATAGATTATGAGTTCAGAACAACTCTTGCACCCGGACTTGATTCTAAGGATATCGTAGAGATTGCGGAGGAAATAAGCGGAGCAAGGCTTTATGTCCTGCAAAAATGCCGAAATGGGAGCACTGAGGGAATCGGGTACAGTGCAGAGTCTGTTGCTTATCTGGTTGGAAGGATAAATCGAATTGTTAAAAGAGTTGAAACAAGGGGCATAACTTTTTGTGCATAGTGTTTGGAAATTTTTTTTATTAAATTATTAATTTTGTTCTAAAACAGATTTATACTTTTATTATAACGAACAAATGTTTGGGTAGTAAAGTGTAGGTGTTAGTTTTATGTTTGTGCATGTAAAGAAGTATTCAGAAGGTTTTTTGTCTGTTAAGTTTCCATATTCAGTGGAGAATGTTGAAAAAATTAGAAAAGTTGATGGACGGAAGTGGATTGAATCTGATAAAATATGGGTAATTCCAGATAATGAGGATAGGATAAAATTATTATACAGGTTATTTGGTAAGGATAATGTCTTTTTCGAAAATTATGAGTACGACAAAGATACAATGATAGCATTGAAAAATGAGTTGAAAATTAGAAACTATAGTGTAAAAACACAAAAGGCTTATTTAGGGCATGTAAGAAGATTACTACAGTTTCATAAGAAATGTATAGATAATATAGATAAAGATGATATAAAATTGTATCTATTGAGATTAGTTGATGCAAATAAATCAGCGGCTTATATTGACCAAGCTGTAAGTGCATTCAAATTTTTGTATATCGATTTAAAAAATATTGATGACGTTGATTTTGATATCAAACGACCAAAAAGAGAACAAAAGTTACCTAGTGTATTGAATACAAATGAAGTATTTAAGATTATTGAATCAGTTGATAATTTAAAGCACAGGGCAATTATTATGCTAATTTATTCAGCGGGATTAAGAGTGAGCGAGGCTGCTAACTTGAGGATTGAAGATATCGACAGTAAAAGAAATTTGATTCATATTAAGGGTGCAAAAGGTAAAAAGGACAGATATACTCTTTTATCAAATGCGATGTTGGAATTATTAAGACAATACTTTAAGATATATAGACCAGAGTGTTGGTTGTTTGAAGGACAAAACGGAGAAAAACATATAACGGTTAGGAGTATACAGAAGGTTTTTGAAAAAGCAGCATTTAAAGCAGGTGTAAAGAAGAAAGTGTCAGTTCACACTTTAAGACATTCTTTTGCAACTCATTTACTTGAGAATGGAACTGATTTGAGATATATACAGGAATTGCTTGGTCATGCAAGTCCATCAACGACGGAAATATATACACATGTTAGCGAAAGAGATTTTGCTAAAATTCAAAGTCCATTAGACCGGATTATGAACAAAGTTAAGTTATAGTTACATATACGAAAAAATTTTCGCTAATGCAAGGGGAAATTTTGCATAGACGTAATTGATACGGATATGGAACGTTATACAAAACCACACGAAAAGGACGCGCATCCATGCGCTAAATTTTTGAGAAGTTCTTTGTAGATTTCATTCAGGAGGATGTGGCATGGAAGAATACTATAAGTTTGTATTTATTTTAGACAGTAAAGAATACTATTGCATTTGGTTCTCAGGTGAAAAAGATGGTTTTGTAACTGATGGGGATAAGTTAAAATGCTTTTATGATTTTGACCAACTTCAGACTTTTGCATTAGATAATAATATAGAAGTTTTTGACGAAGGATCAGAATTATCTATAAATCTTGCCCAAAAGTGGGATGATCAAAAAGGGGAAAACGTTGACTGTAAATATTTTTTGCATTATTGGAATATGATGTCTGATTTATCATATTCGGTGAAAGAAAGCTTTTATGGAGATAACAAAAATAGTACGTTAAACAAATTATATGATAAACTATTTTGGGGTAGTAATCTTCCAGCAGTTACTCCCGAAGGAAAGGAATATATTCCAATATGGTCAAAAAAAGAGCTCGATGAACTAAATAAAGTTGTTAAAGATGGGTTGCGTTTAATTAATTCATATTTAGAGATTAAAGTATAGTCGTAACAACTTTAGGGAATGACATCCGTGTCATTCTCCGGCTTCGCGGGTCGTGTGGCTTCGTATAACAAGTCCATTTGAGTAAAGGGCATGCTTACGGGTCATCCTGCCCACATCGATTCATCGGGCTTACGCCGCTCACGGGTATTCCTTACGGGTCCGATTCATCGACGTCTCAAATGGCGAACGTTATACAAAACCACACGAAAAGGACGCGCATCCATGCGCTAAATTTTTGAGAAGTTCTTTGTAGATTTCATTCGGGAGGATGTGGCATGGAAGAATACTATAAGTTTGTATTTATTTTAGACAGTAAAGAATACTATTGCATTTGGTATTCAGGTGAAAAAGATGGTTTTGTAACTGATGGGGATAAGTTAAAATGTTTTTATGATTTTGACCAACTTCAGACTTTTGCATTAGATAAAAATATAGAAGTTTTTGATGAAGGATCAGAGTTATCTATAAATCTTGCCCAAAAGTGGAATGATCGAAAAGGGGAAAAAGTTGACTGTAAATATTTTTTGCATTATTGGAATATGATGTCTGATTTATCATATTCGGTGAAAGAAAGCTTTTATGGAGATAGCAAAAATAGTACGTTAAACAAATTATATGATAAACTATTTTGGGGTAGTAATCTTCCAGCAGTCACTCCCGAAGGAAAGGAATATATTCCAATATGGTCAAAAAAGGAGCTCGATGAACTAAATAAAGTTGTTAAAGATGGGTTACGATTAATTAATTCATATTTAGAGATTAAAGTATAGTCGTAACAACTTTAGGGAATGACATCCTTGTCATTCTCTGGTTTCGCGGGTCGTGTGGCTTCGTATAACAAGTCCATTTGAGTAAAGGGCATGCTTACGGGTCATCCTGCCCACATCGATTCATCGGGCTAAAGCCGCTCACGGGTATTCCTTACGGGTCCGATTCATCGACGTCTCAAATGGCGAGACGATCTCCGACATATCCTGATTTTTTCGCCATCCATGGCGAATGTTTTTAGGGAAAGGCTTCGGAGATGAACAAACTTTAGGAGTTGGTGTACTTGAAAAAAGAAATAACAGCAATTTACATATGTTGGGTTTTTGTATCTGTGCTATTTTTAACTTATTTAGTTGTTAAGTTTTATCCTACTTACAAAGATAATGAGATTCCGTTATCTACAGATATTACAATGATTGTTTTTTTACCTGCATACTTTTCAATGCTATGGTTGGTAGTACACTTAAAAAGCTTTTTTATAAGAAAGCAGAGGATTGATGTGATAATAAGTATTATAATATTATTAGTTGCTTTTATATATTCTATATTAATAATGGATTTTAGTTTTATAACAAATGTTTTTATTTCATTTATTGGACTTACAATAGGATTTATACATTATTTTATAACGGAAGTTTTATTTAGGAAAAGTGTTTTAAATACACGTTTAGCCTAAAAGGTTAATAAGAAGTTATCTTAGGGGTTTTATGAGGAATTTCCGTCCGTGGAAATTTCTGAATTACGGGTCAGGATACATCGGAGATCAATGCATCTCAGTAAAGGCTGCGATAGTAAGAGCAAGAAGTATTCCTCTGCAGTAAATTCATGTAGTAAGGCTCCGCCTCATCCTCTCATGGGCGCAGTTGCGCGCTGACGCGGGACATCCTTACGGGACCATTCGAGGACGACTGAGATGCCGACGATATATGGAATTCCCTGCATTGCCGCCCCATCCGGGGGCGGGTTTTTAGGGAATTGCTTTGAAGATATAAAAATGTATTTGAATCTGAGCTATAATAGTTGGTTAGCAACCGACAGTGATTATTTCTATGATAGTAGAAATCGATGGTTATTATAATAGTTCGATTGTATATGGTAGAAAGTGTACAAAAAAGGCTTTAAAAGAAATGTATTTAAAAGCATTAAGCTTAACTGTAGATATTAGAGATTTACCAGGGATTTTTTGCAGGCTATATAACTTTGAGGAATTTCCATATACTTCGGAAATATTTGTAGATTATGTTATTGATACTGATACAAATTTAATATATAAACCAAGATACTGAATTTGTATAAGAAGATTATTATTTTTTGCTTACTGATTTAAGGAAGAGTTGCTACAAATTTGTTGAAAAAAGTTTTTGTAAGGCTCGGACATCCGTGTCCTCGTCTGGCTTCGCGGGGCAGGGAACTCCACATATCAAAGCGTATTCGCAAGGGTGCGGTAGAGAGAGGACATGAAGCAGGGCTCTGTAAGTCATCCCATGTAGTATGCCGCACCGCAGCTCTTCACCGGCACAAGTGCACCAAGGAAGAAGGGCTTTGAGGGTCCGGTTCAGAGCCGCCGCATACGCCAGACGTTATCGGAAATGCGGTGCTTTTTCACCTGTATCAAGGTAGCTGCAAAATGAAAAGGAAATGAGGCGTTCTAAGGATGAGTGAAAGAAAGGAAATGATAAAATATTTAAAAGATGAAGTTGTTCCAGTTTTACGAAATAAGGGATTTAAGGGAACATTTCCACATTTCAGAAGGCCGACAGAAACGCATATTGATTTGATGACTTTTCAATTCGATAAATGGGGCGGCGGCTTTGTTATTGAACTTGCAGTTTGCCCGTTAACAGGAGTTACTTTATACTGGGGAAAGCAGATAGCTCCATCAAAAGTTACAGCACATGATGTAAATAAAAGATATAGATTAGGTTCAAGCAACTTGAATTCTGACTATTGGTTTCGGTATGATGAGGGTGTTTTGTTTGGAAATAAATTCTTGAAAGTCACAAAAAGTGTTATTGATAAGCTAGAATTGGCAGAGCAGTGGTTTAATGAGTTAAGTTCAGAGATAAATTTTCAATAACACCAGTAAAAATAGAATGAGGGCAGTTTTTTTCGGGTATGCCTCTGGGGGCACCGCACATCCGATAACAAGTCCATTTGCGTAAAGGGCAAAGCATGGAGAATGTTCGATGAAGTAGGAGCATGAGGTCATCCTGCCCTCATCGAAGAATCGGGTGCAAGCACCGCCTACGAAGAAGGGCTCTGTAAGTCCGATTCTTCGACGACGCAAATGGCGAGACGTTCTACGACATGGGAGGAAGACGGCACATCCATGTGCCGATTTTGAAAGCAAGGCTTTGGAGATTTTGCTAATTCACTTATGTTATATTATCAACTTAAGATTAAAACTGTGAAGTTAGAAAATTTATATACTATGAGGATTGAAAGTAATGAAAAAATTGATTAGTTTAGCTTTAATTGTTGTAATTATGCTGACGTTTACAGCGTGTAAAAGTGCGGAAAATCATACTTCACCTATACCAGCTAAAATTTATTACGATTATCTAATTTCTTTAGGAGAGATTGAAACGGAAAGGTCTCCAACTACTGGTGGTGGTCTTGAACGATGGAATGTGCATAAATTATACTATTATGTAGATGATTTTAACGATGATGGAATTATTGATTTAGCTATTTCAAACGAAAAAAGCGACAGTAACGGTATTGAAATTTATACATATAAGAACGGACAGGTTAAAAAGTTGTTTTCAAAGGGTATGCCTTATAGTGCCGGCACTGAAATATTTACTCTTGCAAAATATGATGATACATATGGAATAAAATATCTTAGGCTTAATTCATTAGGGGATTTTTCTTTTTTTCGTATTAGTAAAGACGCAACTATTGAAGAAATGTTTAGTGGTGGCCTTTATGATATTGATGGTAATGTACTGGATACATCTACTTCATATGATAAGATTGACCCAATAACTTTTTATAGCATTGGAGAATTAAAGAAAATGTTTTAGATGGTAATAATCAGCGAATAAAATTAAGTATTTTAGGTACCAAGATTGAGGTATAATCTTTATATAAAGTGAAGTAAGTGGATAAGGATACTTTGCTAGAGGCCGCATCATCCGTGATGCTCTTGCTTCGCGGGTCCTCCCACGACGTAGAACAATCCATCTAGCGCAAGGGGCACGGAGGGAAAGTTCATGTAGAAGGGCTACGCGGGATTATCATGGAGAATGCGTGCCCACAGCTCTTCGCGGATGCAGTCGCATGCTAACGCGGGACATCCCTCTGTAGACCGCTCAGAGCCGTCGCAGATGGGCGACGTTATCGGAAAGATGAGGCAAGGCCGCATCGTCCTGATGCGGATTTGCTAGGGAATGACTTTGAAGTTTTTTGAGTATCTACTTAGGGAGGAATTAGATGTTAAAAGCTGTTATTTTTGATATGGATGGTGTTATAGTAGATAGTGAACCTATTCATTTTGAGGTTGATAAAAGAGTACTGAAAAAATGCGATTTTATTGCTAACGATGATATTTTAAATCCATATGTTGGAGTTTCAAATCCAGAAATGTGGAAGGATTTAAAAGAGAAATATAACTTAATTCTGAGTGTGGAAGAATTATTGAAATTGCAGTCTGAATTAAAAATTGAAGTATTGAATGAAACAAAAATAGAAGCAATAGATGGAATTAAAGAATTATTAAATGAACTAAAGCAGAATAAAATTATTACAGCAGTGGCATCTTCTTCACCAAGATTTTTTATTGAAGCCATATTAGAAACGATAAGAATAAGAGAATATTTTAAAGTAATATTAAGTGGTGAAGAAGTTCAAAGAGGAAAACCATACCCAGATGTTTTTTTAAGAACTGCGGAAATGTTAAGAGTTAATCCACAAGAATGCGTAGTCATTGAGGATTCTAAAAACGGTGTGAAAGCTGCTTTGTCTGCAGGAATGAAATGTATTGGATTTGCTAATTTGAATTCTGGCTCACAGGATTTATCAAGTGCATCAACAATAGTTGATAGTATTTGTAAGATAAATTATAATTTTGTGATAAGTATCATGTAGGTTAATATATAGGAAGCGACATCGTGTCGCTTTCTGGTCTCTGGGGGCCTCATCCATCCGATAACAATGCATGGCAGTAAAGGTGCGGGATAGAAGGTCATGGAGTAAATTCTCTGGAGAAGGAGCATGAAGCATGCCGCACCACATTCCATCGTCGGGTGACAAGCACCGCCTTCGAAGAAAAGCTCTGCGGGTCCGACTCTGGAACGTCTTCCATGCGAGACGTTAGCTGCAATCGGACGCAGATCGAGCCTCAATGAACAGATTAAAATATTTTTTAAGGGGTTATATGAATATTAAGTTTATTAGAAAAGTTATTAAAAGCATATTTGTTTTAATTGGTATTTTAACTGTATTATATTTTACTATATATTTTTTGGGGAATTTAATAATGCACGATGAGGATAGAATAGTGAAGGAAGTTGTCGCACCTAATAAAGTAGAAAAAGCAGTAGCATTTCTTAGAAGAGGTTATGATACAACGACGTTGAATGTCTCTATTTTAAATAAAGACAAGAAAACTTCTGATGATAACTATGGACCCTTCGGTAACACGTTTTCTATTTTTGTTCTTGAATCAGAAAATTATGACCTTGATTATTTTGATCTCGAATGGGTCAGTGATAAAAAACTTAGGATACAGTATAAAGAATCAGAAGAATACAATTTAAATATAAAGGTTACACATAGGTACGAAAATGATATTGAGTATATTGTTAAGTAATGATATTTAGTAGAATTGTTTAAGGGGCACATATTCTATGTGCCTCTGAGTCACGGGACGTCCGACTCCAGCTAACAAAAGATTCACACAAGGGCTCGAAAGAAGAGCATGTAGCAGTCCTCTGTAGCATGAACATGAAGAAGGACTCGCCACATTCCTTCACCGGGCGGTCAAGCCGCCGCCAAAGAAGAAGGGCTCTGCGGGTCCGGTTCAGGAACGTCGTGAATCAAAAACGTTGTACGAAATCAGACGATTACCGTGCATCCATGCACGGATTTTTAGGGATTGACTTTGGAGCATTACGATAAAGGATTTGTAAGAGGTGAACTTATGACTAGAGTATCTGATGATGAAGTGTTTGAATATGATATATTATGGTTTGCAGTTGATTCTCAAAACGAAATTGCTCAATTTGATTCAGGCGTATATGGGCTTTTACCAGAGAGCGTGCGTGGTTCATTAGAGGACTTGGAGAGTATAGCTTGTTTTATTTTAGAGAAGTTAGATGATACATCACAAACAAAAGTAAGTGAAAATGTGTTTGATAGAGTTATTTTGAAGGATTCAAGAGAAGTTACAAAAAAATCTTACTTTAAACATTCACTTGAATTTTCTCGGAAAGGCTTGTATTCCTATGAATCATATGATTCTAAACCAACTTCATACCAGTATTTTAGAGTCAGTATGCCCGATAATCCACTAAAACTAAGTGACTTACCTGAAAAATATAAATGTATTCTTGAGAAGTACAGGCTTGAAGAATGTGTTTTTAGTGAAATGGAGTTAATAACTATTAAGGAAAAATAATTTACTGTTTTTAGTAAGAGATTTTTTCCATTTGTAGATGGAGAAATTAAATATACATATTAAATTTATATCGTGCTGTTTCGGGAGTTAATAGAACAGCCTGAATTAGAGAATGTAGTTTTGTTGAAGGAGATTTAAGGAGGTCACATCCGTGTGCCCTTCTGAGACTAGGGTCGTCTGACTTCGCACAACAAGTCCATTTGCGTAAAGGGCAAAGCATGTAGAAAATTCTCTGGAGCAGGAGCATGAAGTCATCCTGCCCTCATCGAGTCATCGGGTGCAAGCACCGCCTACGCAGAAGGGCTTTGTAAGTCCGATTCCTCGACGAAGCAAATGGCGAGACGTTAGGTGAAATCCACTGCGATTTGCAACTACTGTGAGGTTTAAGCTTTATTGTTTAAGCATGTACCTGATGATGGAAAGATTTTTTTGATTTTATTAGAGGTCAGGCTAGGGTATCATCTTAAAGTTTGATGAGATTGATTTTGACATACTTGAAAGTTATTGAGATTATAAGAGATTCTACATAATTAAGCATTGATGATGATTATTATTTATTATATTACTTAGGGCATTTTGAAAAACATAGCTCACATTAGGTTTAGAACAGGTTAAAGGATTTATGATTTATTTATTTTTGTGGAATATTGTAGCACTGTGCTAAAGATATAAGTAAGGTAAAGGATAAAGGATTTAAAGAGTTTTAGTATTTGTGGTTTACTGAATGTGAAAGCTTGAGGATATAAATTAGAGACATAAGGTCGTTAGAGTAAGTTTGTTTTTGTGGCTATTGGAAGGTAATTTGTGTATAATTAAGAAATAGAGTAATTAAGGTTTGTTAGGGAAAGGCTCCGCGGGGCAGTGGACTCCACCTAACAATCCATGACCGTAAAAGTGCGGGTAAGAAAATTCAAGAAGTAAGCCTCTGTAGACCGAGCATGAAGTGTGCCGCACTACATTCCATCGTCGGGTGACAAGCACCGCCTACGAAGAAAATCTCTGCGGGTCCGACTCTGGAACGTCGGTCATGGGAGACGGTGCGACACGAGGTCGCACAGATAAATGTTTAGCTACATTAAGTAGTATAAACCTGTTATTCCGTTAACAGTAATCTGACAACGGTGCGTAGGTGGTAACACCTTGGGTTCTAAGCTGTTGCGACAATGCAACCCTTTCTCGAAAGAGAAGAACTGGAATCCGTGAGGAATCTGGAATTCTGCTAGC
>NZ_JH556659.1:1346830-1349091 GCF_000179595.2 Acetivibrio cellulolyticus CD2
GAGTTGAGTAAGTTTACAAGTGCTTGAGCCGTGTGAGGGGAAACTTTCACGCACGGTTCTTAGGGGGGAAGGAGGCTGTAAAGTCTCTAACCTACCCGACTTAGGTGAAATCCACTGCGATTTGCAACTACTGTGAGGTTTAATCTTTATTGTTTAAGCATGTACCTGATGATGGAAAGATTTTTTTGATTTTATTAGAGGTCAGGCTAGGGTATCATCTTAAAGTTTGGTGAGATTGATTTTGACATACTTGAAAGTTATTGAGATTATAAGAGATTCTAAATAATTAAGCATTGATGATGATTATTATTGATTATATTACTTAGTGCATTTTGAAAAACATAGCTCACATTAGGTTTAGAACAGGTTAAAGGATTTATGATTTATTTATTTTTGTTGAATATTGTAGACTGTGCTAAAGATATAAGTAAGGTAAAGGATTTAAAGAGTTTTAGTATTTGGGGTTTACTGAATGTGAAATCTTGAGGATACAAATTAGAGACATAAGGCCGTTAGAGTAAGTTTGTTTTTGTGGCTATTTGAAGGTAATTTATGTATAATTAAGAAATAGAGTAATTAAGGTTTGTTAGGGAAAGGCTCCGCGGGGCAGTGGACTCCACCTAACAATCCATGACCGTAAAAGTGCGGGTAAGAAAATTCAAGAAGTAAGCCTCTGTAGAGCGAGCATGAAGTGTGCCGCACTACATTCCATCGTCGGGTGACAAGCACCGCCTACGAAGAAAATCTCTGCGGGTCCGACTCTGGAACGTCGGTCATGGGAGACGTTATTTGAAATGGGAGGCAGTTACCTCGACATCGTGTCTCGGATTTGTATAAGTTGAGCTCTGTAGATATTTTATATTATGTTTGAGTTATAATGTGAATTTTTTGAAAGGGTAATATGGTATGGAAATCAAAGATTTAACTTTATATGGTAGAATGATATATGGAATAAGTTGTTTTATAAAACTGTGGGATATATATTGCAGCAAAGAAAAATGCAATGAGATAAAATTTATATTAAATAAACTATGTACATTTACTAGCACGGATAATCTAAGTGAATGGGAGAATGATACTTTACCTTTTACTCCTGCATGCATCTTTGAAGCTGTTAATGAATCGGGTAAGTTTATATGCTCACCAGAAATATGCTCTAAACGTAGATTTAAACACGAAATATGCGAATTTGCCAAAGATTGTAACCATGTAAAAAATAAGAAAAGAAATAATGAAGAACAAAAAATGTTTTTATTCTATCAAAATATTGATGATGACTATTTAAATATTTTAGATATCTTATTTAATGTCGGAGCAAGCGAATTGTACGGGACACCAAGAGATATGAAAGAAACTGAAATGTTTCTTTCTAACATAATTGATATACTAAAAAAACATGATGTTGATGCTCCAGATATTAATGGGTTTAAAGAATATACTTTGAATAACCCTAAAAAGACTATGGACTATTTTGGAGTGAAAATAGACTCTACTAAATTATTGGATTTGATATGAGTAAAGCTCCGGAGAGTTTAAGGGCCAAACGTCCTGTTTGGCTCTGAATCACGGGGCCTCCCACTACAAATAACAAAAGATTCACGCAAGGGCTCGAAAGAAGAGCATGTAGCAGTCCTCTGTAGCATGAACATGAAGAAGGACTCGCCACATTCCTTCACCGGGCGGGCAAGCCGCCGCCAAAGAAGAAGGGCTCTGCGGGTCCGGTTCAGGAACGTCGTGAATCAAAAACGTTCTCTGAAATGCGGCGGAAGGTTGCTACCACGGCCATCCATGGCCGCTAAGCAGAACTTTGGAGTAAGATTGTTAAGTTAATAAGATACGCTTTTAGACAAGGTTTTAATAAATTTTGTATCATATAGTACAAAGAAATTATATACCTTATTGAGGTGAAACATGGATAATAAGCCCCCAAAAGCTGAGAAGGTCGGTAATACAATTAAACGCATTCTAGGAGAGACTCTTGAAAAGAACGGATTTGAGAAAGTTTCAAATCTTGAATGGATAAGAATTGATAATAATAAAGAAAAAATTGAATTCGATAAATCACCTATTGCTGGAATTGTACGGGCATGTTTATATAAAAATTGGCAGCAACCTTTTTTAAGAGGAAAAGCTTACAATGATTATATGTCAAGAAACATTAAAAGTGAAGGTATATTTCGGAAATTTAATGGTGTAGCAGCTATTCAAATAGAGTACCTTGATTTAAATGGGAAAATAATTAGGGATTATTGTAACAAAGA
>NZ_JH556660.1:0-22932 GCF_000179595.2 Acetivibrio cellulolyticus CD2
ATTTTATATACATCGACATCAGGCTTGTCCTTGTAGAAAGCCTTGAGTTTTTTTATGATAGAATTTATGAACTTTGGGTTATTCTCAGTTACAAAGGTTTCAATACCTGAAGTATCATAAGCGATAGTGGATGCAAGAGTAGTGTTAATTTCCTGGCAAATAGGTTCTGTAATATCTACAAGGTGGTTAAAGAAGTTTTCCAGGTAAATAACGAAATCTTGTTTGAACCGTGTAAACTGAGAGTTATGAGGGACGTCTGGAAGGCCACAGAATTCACGGGCTTCATGGCATAAATTAAGAAAAATAATGAGTAGCGAAACTGTAGGAATGCCAAGAATTTTCTGCAGAACTAATGCTGAAAGCATTGAAGAGAGTGAATATTTACGGTCTCTCCCTAGAGTTTTGTGGTAAGACCAATAAAAATCCTGTGGTATAAGCGAAGATAAATCAAGATGTTGTGAGAGTAGCTTAAGAAATTTTGGCTTATTATTTTGAAAAACATCTTTACATTCTTCGAATGTGTCAGCAAAAGAAATTTGTTTATAAAGTTTTACCATTTGTTTTCCCCTTCTCTTGTTTAAAATTGGATTAGATACCTATATTTTACTAGAAGCAGAGGGGGAAAACAATAAAAATATCAATTTGAAATGCAGTAAATTCAAGCGTTATAGCATTTCGCAAATAACTAAAATATAAAAACTAAAATAGGGGGATATTCATGTCAAAGATTGAGGTTTATAATTATTCTGATAGAAGTTTTTATAGCAATTATTGTATTATCTATTGTTTTATCTAAGACCACGAACATTCACGTATCGGAAGTAGTGATATGACATACCGCAAAAATGTGCAACCATCTGGGCCGCAGATTAAAATGGGAGGGTAATATCGATGGGATTAAAAGATATAAAACTTTGGGAAAAAAATGTTCCTGATGCCGACTTAGTCTCTTCTATTGGGGACTTGAATAACGAAGGGTTACCTACTCTGACACCTTATTTATTAAAAGGAGAGAAACTCCGCCCAGCAATTATTGTCTGTCCAGGCGGATCATTTCAATTTAGAGCGTCTGGTGAAGGAGAACCAATTGCAAAATGGCTAAATCAAATAGGAATAAATGCTTTTGTTTTAAATTATCGGGTTGCTCCTTATACCCCATTTACTTCAACTAAAGATACAGTACGAGCGGTTAGGTATATTCGTTATCATGCCCTAGAATTAAATATTGATCCGGAACGAATTGGCATGATAGGATTTTCAGCTGGTGGTTATCTAACAGCTTTTATAGGAACTCATTATGATAATGGAATTATAGAGCCGGAAAGTCGAAATGCACAAATTATGTCGATGCTTTTAGGAGAACCAGATTTTAACGATCCGATTGATCAAACGAGTTCTAAACTTAATACGATGATTTTATGTTATGCTGAGACATCCCCCTTTTCTAAGGAAAAATTGCCGCCAGATTCTCTATTAACAAAAGATATTACAGTGGATGAACTTATAGACTTTACTTCAAATCATAAACATGTTACTGCGAAAACACCACCGACTTTTCTATGGGTTACAGCGACCGATCACTGGAATTTTCAGCGCCAAAACTTACTTTTTGCTCAAGCTCTAAATGAGCTAAATCTACCATTTGATTTACATATATTCTCCAAAGGTCCCCATGGTTTAGGATTAGGCGAGGATGAACCTACGGTAGCAATATGGCCAAAACTTTGTGAAAATTGGCTTCAAGGATTATGTTGATATCTTTGTGTCCTATAGTGGTAAAGTATCTTATATCTTAGTTATTTTCATGTAGATATGTTTGTGTCATCGTACAATTGCATATGCAGTATCTAAAAACGATAAGATATGGGGAATTGTAATAGGAATTTTTGTGTTTTTATTTGGCTTGGGTTTTCATGGTTTAGCATTTAGCAAGGAGATTCTATGATAATGTGACTGATGTATATATTTTAGATGAATTTTAGATTTATTTGTAGGTTTTAAGTATAAAGATTAGTGGCTTATTGGTTTTGGGTTGGTAAATTGAATGTTATTTTATTCGCAAAGGTTTCTTCGGGGCCACCACATCCGTGTGTACGCCTTGTTGGGCTATAACCCCCGTGTAACAAGCGGGTATAAAGCCTTCGGGCAATTTAATATAGAAATTGTACCAAACTGTTTCGTCGAATTCAAGTGGTGAAACTCCCCTTGCTGCCTAGAGTTAACATCGCTAATACCACCTGATAAGTGGGAGATGTGGCAAGTACTAATCCTCTACTATGCGTCTTAAACCTGCCAGTTTAAGGGGTATAAAGTGTAGTGAAGTCGTAACCTGAAGAGCCTAAACCGAAAGGCATGGCATAATAATGGTGCGGGTATCTGAGAGGCATGGTTAATTGAAACGTAAGCGTACAATACAACCCATCTGTTAATCAATTTGTTAGCATGAGATAATACACCAAAAACCAGGAGGCGTCTTATGTTATATAAAGAATGGGAAAAGTTAATTAGAGAATTCGAAAAAAGCGGAAAAACCCAGGCTCAGTGGTGTAGGGAAAAGGGGTTGAAAATCAAAGCATTCAATTTCCAATATAGAAAATATAGAAGAGATAATCAAAACAAGGAAGAAATTAACAAAACAAACTGGATGCCAATTCAGTTTGAACCAATGATGACATCAAAACTCAACATAAGAATAGGTAAAGCTATAATTGAAATTGAGAACGGATATGACGAAAGACTTTTGCAAACTATAGTTAAATCCTTGGAGGCAATATGTTGAGCATAAGTGGAACAGAAAAAGTATATCTTGCTATTGGAAGTACTGATATGAGACGCTCTATCGACGGTTTGGCAGCAATAGTTCAGCAATGTTTTTCTCTCGACCCATTTTCATCGAATCTTTTTGTGTTTTGCAATAAAAACAGGACAATGATAAAAATATTACATTGGGATCATAACGGATTTTGGCTATACTTCCGACGACTTGAAAAGGGAACGTTTAAATGGCCTTCAGATAACTCTAAAGAGACAATTCAGGTGGGTACTAGGGAACTCTATTGGTTATTAACTGGACTTTCAATTGAGCAAAAACAAGCACACCGGAAAGCAGCTTCAAACGTGGTGATATAGAGAAATTTAATCAAAAAATATTTGGTTTTCCTATGGCTTTTTTGATAAAATTTCGATATAATAAACCCATGAAAAACACGATAAATCAAGCTGTTTCAACCGATCAAAATAAAATTTCTGAATTACAAGATAAAATAGCGTTTTTGGAAAATGAAAAAGCGGAGCTTTTGGCTAAGCTTTATTGGTTTGAGGAAAGATTTCGTCTTGAGCAGCACAAGCGTTATGGTCGTTCAAGTGAAAAGACTATACCTGATCAGCAAAGTATTTTCAATGAAGCTGAGATTCTGGATGCTGTCAGACCTGTTGTTCCAGAGCCTACAGTTGAAGAAATTACATATGAACGAAAGAAAAAACAAAAAGGACACAGGGAGGAAATGCTAAAAGGTCTTCCTGTAGAAGTTGTTGAACACAAATTGCTTAAAGAAGAGCAGGTTTGCGATGTTTGCGGCGGAGATATGCACGAGATGAGTGTAGAGATCACAAAAGAAATTGAAATAATTCCTCCTCAAGTGAGAGTGATCGAACATAGGCGTTCAGTGTATGCGTGTGGTGAATGTGAAAAAAATGAAATAACCACTCCAGTAATAACGGCTCAGATGCCGAAGCGTACACTTCCGGGTAGCATAGCTTCAGCAGCTACTATAGCTCATGTAATGACACAAAAGTACATGTTTGGAGTAACATTATACAGGCAAGAAACGTACTGGAAGCAAATAGATATTGAAATATCCCGCCAAACTATGGCGAATTGGCTGGTTTTAGCTTCAACCAGATGGCTGTCGATAATATTTGAACGAATGCACCAGCTTCTATTGCAGCGAGACATAATACATGCTGATGAAACTGGATTGCAAGTTTTGCATGAACCCGGAAGAGCTGCAAATTCAGAGTCATATATGTGGCTTTACCGAACAGGCAGGGATGGTCCTGCAATAGTACTATTTGAATATCAAACAACACGTGCCCGAAAGCACCCTCAAAAATTTTTGGAGGGTTTTAAAGGTTACCTTTGTACTGACGGTTACCAGTCTTATGAAGGGCTACAGGATATAATTAATGTAGCATGTCTTGCTCATTTTCGGAGAAAGTGGGACGAGGCTTTAAAGTCATTGCCAAAAGAGGTTAAAGATAAACCGTGTGTTGCAAAAGAAGGACTTCAATTTTGCAACAGACTTTATAGTATTGAGCATGAGCTTGAAGATGCGAGCCCAGACGAAAGATATGAAGGCAGACTCAAAAAAAGCAAGCCTATATTGGATGAGTTTTACAAATGGCTCAAGCAGCAAAGACCTCGAATTACACCTAAGAGTGCCACTGGTAAAGCTGTTAATTATTGTTTGAACCAATGGGATAAGCTTAATAATTACTTACTTGATGGTAGACTTTATTGCGATAATAACATTTCGGAACGGAGTATAAAAGGATTTGTTATATCACGTAAAAACTTCCTGTTTTGCAATACTCCAAGCGGAGCTACCTCAAGTGCAATGATTTACAGTATTATTGAAACTTCCAGAGCAAATAATCTTAAGCCTTTTGAATATCTGACTTATTTGCTGGAAACGCTTCCAAATGTAGATGTCAAAGATCAGAGTGTGCTGGATTCCTTAATGCCTTGGTCGGATGATTTGCCTGAATCCTGCAGACTTAATAATAAGATTTTACAACAGAAGGAGTAGTAATTGTAGACGGGTTGTATTTTACGCTTACTTTAAATGTTAAATTAACCATTATTACACATTCCTCCTAATGCCAACATATTTAACTATTTCTATTTCTACTCTTTCATTTTTTGTACTATAAACAAATTGATTTGGTTTCTTTTTAATAAAAGCATTCCTAGCATCTTTACCATTATCGTATACTTCAATTACTTTTATATCATCAACAACTTCTTTATCTCCAACTTTTGCAGATTCCATTATCTCAAATAAAACAAATTTTTCAGGATAATTATTTCTTACATCGTTCCACTTCATATTAATCCCTCCAATTCTCTATTATCAATATTATAATACATCAACCGTCTTATTTTTAATACCACAAATAAAAAATAAAAAACGCTATCAATATGCACCTTACTTTAATAATAATGGCGTAGTCACGGTAGTAGCTGCCAGTTACCTAACAACCCCCGCACAGATCCCGGCGTGCGGGATTACCGCACCGGGCTCTTCAACTACACTCGCTTCCGTAATCAAACAAAACTGTAATCTTCAATACTTAATTGTTTGTATGGACTTTTCTGTATTTTGGATTTTATTAACCCGTAGTGCTCCATCTTCTTTTTAAATTCCTCAAAGTTAAAACTTTTCCTTTGACTACGCCTATTTAGCCATTTGTATAGTATACCTGTTGCTATGTAGTAAAACTTATGTATTTTACTGCTGTTACCTTCTATGGCATAATAGTTGAAATATCCCATCAGCTTTTTATTTACCATATCTACTACTGTTCTGATCCTTTTATTTCTGTTCTTTTTACACCATTCTTTGAATTCCTTTAGCGACTTTGTCATCCTTTTTGGGTTTGTTTCCATTGATATGTAGTCTTTCCCATTCTTTGATACTGTCCATCTGAAATCAAATCCTAGAAAACTGAATTTTGTATTTAATGTTTTTTGAATCTCGAAAATACTACCATCCCTGTTTTCTCTTTCGCTAATTCCAATCCGAACTTTTCTAGTCGTCCACCTAACTTTCTCATTAGATATAAAGCATCGTCTTTATATCTGAATCCAAAGATAAAATCATCCGCTGACCTGCAATGATACGCCTCCGCTCCACACTTTGGCTTTATTGCTTTCTCAAACCACAGGTCTAATACATAGTGTAGATATATATTCGCTAATATTGGGCTTATTACTGATCCTTGAGGACATCCTCTATCCGGCTTCTCAATACTTCCATCTGCGTTTAGTATTCCTGCCTTCAGCCATTTCTTTATTAGTCTTATGAATTGTTTATCCTTTATTCTTTCCTCGAGCATTCTTACTAACCATTCATGATTTATGTTATTGAAGAAACCTTTGATGTCTGCTTCCACTACATGATTATACTTCCCACTTATTTCTTCCTTAATTGCATTTATGGCTTGATGTGCATTTTTGCCTTTCCTATAGCCATAACTGTCTTCAATAAAGTCCTGCTCATAGATTGCTTCTAGTATATTCGCTGCTGCTCTTTGTATTATTTTATCACGTAAAACAGGTAATCCCAATGGCCTTTTTCCATCTTTTCCTTTTGGTATGAAAACTCTTTTAACTAACCTTGCTTTATATTTCTTAGTTTTCAGCTCTTCTAGCATTTCCTCAAGATTAGTTTCTATGTTCTTCTTGAACTCTTTTGCCCTTTCCCTATCAACTCCAGATGCTGCACCTTTGTTTATCTGTCTCCATGCTTGCAATAATGCATATTTATCTATGAGCTCATACAAGTTCCCAAATTTGTATTTCTTATTCTGTTTTGCTTTCTGCGCTATTCCCAGCAGTGAGGTTTGCATTGTTTACCCGATCCTCCTGTCCGGACAATGTTCCTTTGCCGGCTGCCGTGTAATTGTTAACCCCTTCCCCATGTAAGTGGCTCTCCCACTCTCAGAGTACTATGAGTTAATCCGAATTCCTTTCAGCATTAGCATTCCTCTTTTTCGATTGGATATGCCTACCTGTCTTTCTCGACAGGAGCCTTAGGACCTCCCAAGTTCCTGACATCTCTCTCCATACATGCCACGTGCTCTGACTCCGGCAGACCCTCGGGAATCTCGCCATTTATGATTCCTCTGTGTTGGCTTCCATGACGTTAAACATGTCGCCATCTGCATTTTTGGCGTTTACGGAGCTGAATATTCTTCAGGGAGTGCGGTCTTCCTCTTGGCCTATATGGTTCTCTGTGTACGCTTCATCTAACTGTTACCAGTTTCGATGCAACACTCGATATGGGTGACTGGCTAGGTCTTCCCAACAGGGACTTCCACCCTGCAAGCTGATGCCAAGTTTTGCTTGGCGCACTAACGTCTCAGGTATGTGACGGTCCTGAATCGGACCCGCGAAGCTCTTCTTCGTAGGCGGAACTTGTTCCCGATGAAGGACTGTGGTGCGGCATTCTACATGGGATGACCTCAGAGATCTTCTCCGTGCTTTACCTGCCCGCACTTTTACACATACCTATTGTTAGTTGTTGGAGCACGCCCCGCGAAGCCTTTCTAAATAAAAATGCCCTTGAAAAAATTAAGTAACTTCCCAAGGACATGGATTAATACTATTTAAATCTCTTGCTGCATGAATCACTGCTAAAACAAGAATACTATCCGCTCTTTCAATCATGTATATAATTCGATAATTATAAAATATAATTTCCCTTATGTTATCATCATATGCTTCCGGTACTTTTCTTCCCATACTTGGTAACATATATAGTTTTTCAACTGCATCAAGTATTCTTCCTACAAACTCACTTGCATAGTACTCAGAATCTCTAGCAATATAATCTCTTATACTCTCTAAGTCTAAAACTGCTGGTTGTGTCCATCGAATATTCATTTCATTAATAACCTCTTTTTAACATCATCATGAGAAAGAACATTTCCTTCTTCAGCAGCCTTTAATGAAGCAGCAATTTTCTTCTTTACATAAAATTGATACATTATATCATCCCATGTTGCCTGCTCTGGTAAACTATCAATCATCTTCTTTGCTTCATCTTTAATAATGCTCATAAAAAATCCCTCTTCTCATAAATATATCTACATATCAAATTATACCACAAATTATCCCTCGAGAAAATGCTTTATAAAAACTACTACAAAGCTTCAACTTAAGAAAACGCGTGCTCTTGCAACTAACGTTTTACATTTGCAAAGTCCATGAGTTGGACCCTCGATGCCCTTCTACTTGGCGGGGCTATGCCCCCAACGAATGGATTTGGGCAGGATGACCTCGTGCCCTGCTTCAACGTCACGCTACATGCTTTGCCCTTTACGCAAATGGATTTGTTCTCTGCTGTCATGGCATTAAATCTAAACTTTTCGTAAGAAAAGTATCCATTTAATTATTCCATTCTTAACGACCTAGGAGGAAAAAGTCTTCTAAATCAATATGCGAAAAAATTCTTGTAAGAAAATCCATACCAATAATACCATTTATCTCAAAACCGTAGTCCATAATACCAAGATCAATTTTAAATCCAGTCACTTTCAAATCACCGACTTTAATACAATCAATTACTTTAACAAAGACAAACTCTGAACCACCAACACCTGAAATAGTTGCTATCACATCATCATCCTCAGGCTTAATGCCAATATCCTCTAAGATATCTACTTTAAAAATTGTACTACCTGATCCAGTATCAATAAGTACATTGTCTATTATTTTATTTCTTCCTTGATGACTTATTGATACTTGGATAAATGGAAGATTATCAACCAATGTTATTTTTTCTTTCATCTTCTTATACCTAACCATTTTCTTTCTAAAATTTCCAGGCTTTCTTTTTTGGTATTAGCGACATACAATTCTCTTTCTGGATTCTTTTTCTTTATTTCTTTATATGAAACTAGAGCATCCTTACTCTCATCAAAAGAATCAATAACAGAAATTCGCTCTACAATCCTTTTTCCATCCTCTGAATGTGCTTCAATTGCTTCAAAAAGAATCCATGTATTTATATACTTATTCCGAACATCTTTCCAATTCATAATATCAACTCCCTAGAAACCTTTATAATAATACAGTATCATAATTGTGAATATCTCTCAATAAAAATATACTTTGTCCACTTTAGCGACATGCCATGATTGCAGAGAACGTCGGCATGGCTGACGCCGTTCAAACCGGACCCGTAAGAAAGACCCGTAAGCGGCACTACGTGCCCGGTGAGACGGTGTGGTGCGGCACACTCCATGCTCCTTCTCCAGAGGTCTTACTCCATGATCTCACTATTCCGCGCCTTTACAGCCATGCATTGATCTCCGTCGTATCCTGTCCCGTAATTCAGAAATTCCCACGGACGGGAATTCCTTAATATAACCTTAAGCAGTTTCTTTTTTATATATGGAATTTAAATCACTTATATTTTCTGTCCCAACTCTCACGCCACGTTTGGAAATCTAATCCTGTGAATTCTTCTAATGTTCTTCCGTCTATAGAATAAATATTAGCTCCATACCTAATCTCTTTAAAATTAATACTGGAGTATCCTCCAATTATTTTATCATCAGTTTTCATTATTGTTACTTTTATGCTTTCATCCTCGTGCTCAAGGTACTTATCTAAAGGATGATTTTTTACATCTACACAATAATACTCTACATTTTTGCCGATAATCTTTTCAGGGGTAAAACTTTGAACACTCCATTTCAATCCATTGATAAATGAACCTTTAAGGTCATCTTTTGAGATTGTTTTTGAATCAACTTTTTTAATATCTGTCAACAATATATATCCTTTAGATTCAAGATACTCAGTAGGGTCATTTTCCTCAGTTATACCAATAATATCATCTTTTTCAGCTTGTTGTGTGCAAGCAGTAAAATTTAGTAAAAAAATAATACTACTGCTTAGTATAAACATCATCCATGTAATTTTTTTCATTAGGCCACCTCCATTTTAGTAACAGCTTTTTATTATGACTTTCAATCACTCCAAAGCCTTACCCTAAAAAACTCTCGCCATGGATGGCGAAAAAATCAGGATATGTCGGAGATCGTTTTGCGTATGCGGCGGCTCTGAACCGGACCCGCAAAGCCTTTCTTCTTCGGTGTGCTATAGGAATAGGTAAGGCTTTGAAGTGATCTCGACCTTTTCCCCTCCTCCAAACCGGACCGGAACCTTTCGATTCATCCGGCTTTCCAACAAACAAACTTACTTGCCTCTATCGGCTTTCAACACTTCACTGTCTCACAACATGTGTCGTGCAAATTAAATCTTTAGTTCAAGCTTTGACCTGTACTTTCGAATTTTCTTGATTTTACTATTGTCTATGCCTTTTGGTATGTCTTCACTATGAACATATCCGTCACATCTTTTACAGAACCATGCCAAATTTGCAACCTTGTTAATTTTATTCGTTGGTTCATTTTCATTTATCCAATGACAATGCCGATTGGATTCAACAAGTTTTTCTCCACATATTTTACATTTACCACCATCTCTATTATACGCATATTCTCTGTTCATGTAAAATTCAAAGTTTAATTTATCTTCTTTACATTGTGCCAGTTCTTCGTTATCATATAATGGTGGTCTGTTTAAAGGAAGTTTCTTATTTGTTTGCCTCAAATAAAGATCTCTCCCTTCCTCTGTGTATGGCGTTGTTTGCTGATTATATGGGCGTTTAATCCATTGACTATGTGTTATAAATGCTTTGGTTATTCCTATGTTCATTTCTCCAATTCTTATTGCATATGTTCTAGACTTGTATCCTTTATGCCTTTGAGGTCTATTGGTTAGCTCTTCAAGCAGTACTCTATATTTCTTGTGATGTTTTTGGTACATGTATTTAAATGTATAGTGTGATGTCTCTCTAACCCTATAGTCTATGTAATTAAACGCTTTGCTGCATATGAATGTTTTATTGTATTCTGCTACTCCTACTATCATTGAATTAATCTTTTCAATTTGCGCAGCTTTTCTTTGTTTGCCTCCCATATGTTTCAGTTGTCTTATCTCTTTTAGAATCTCTTTTGTTTTTGTCTTTACTCTATCCATATCTGAAAATGCTTTTCCTACTATATTTGTAGGTCTTGGATTCTTTGGTGTACTTCTTGCTTTTTCTGCTTTAATCATGAACCCAAGAAATTTAATTGCTTTTTCGGCTATGTTAGTGATGACTGTCTTTTCACTTGAGAGCTCTAGTTTTAATTTATGTTTGAAATATTTATTAAGATATTTCAAAATCCTGTTGGCTTCTGATTCTGTTGTTGTTTGAAGTGTCCAATCATCAGCATAACGGACAAGATATTTAGGTATAATTCCTCTGTTCCTTAGTCTTGTCCTGTCATCTGTTATTCTTTTGCAGGAACGCTCAGGGTATTGATACATTTTTCCTACAGTCCAATCGAAATCATTTAAGTATACGTTTGCAAGTAATGGTGAGATCACTCCACCTTGTACAGTTCCCATTTCTGTAGCGTAAAATGAATTTTCTTCTAGGTATCCTGCATCAAGCATCTTCTTTAGGATTGCCAATATTCTTTTATCATGTACACCCATTTTCCAGAGCTTTTTGAGTAGTATTCTATGATTTATGTTGTCGAAGAAGGATTTTATATCTCCTTCAATTATGTATGTTGGTTTGACTTTTGAGTTTACATTTACTTTGCTTACTACGTCCATTACTGCATGTTTTGTTGCTCTGTATGGTCTAAATCCATAGCTGTTTGGGAAGAATTTTGCTTCTACTATTGGTTCTATTACTATTTTGATACATTCCTGAATTATTCTTTCCAAAATTGTTGGAATCCCTAATGGTCTTAGTTTTCCATTGCTCTTTTTGATGTATATGCGCTTTACTGGTCTTGGTTTGTAGTTTAGTACTTGTTTTTGTATAAGTCGTATTAATTCATCTTTTTTCATTTGAAGATACTTGTCTATTTTATTATTGTCAACACCAGGAGTTTTTGCTCCCTTATTAGCTTTAATGTTGTGAATTGCTGTTGTGATTGTCACTTCATTGAATGCAACTTCCATTATTCCATGAAAGCATTTACCTTTCTTGCTTTGACTATAGATAAAATCAAGTTTTTCTTTAAGTTCTGCCTCGCTCGTGAAGCTGTGCTTTAAATGCATAGTTTCCTATGATGCACTACTCATATTTCAGAGAGTTAAAGCTTCACTTTAAAGATCTAATTTATTTGCCTGTCTAGTGCCCTTCGCCATGTAGCTGGCTTTCCCAACCTCAAACTACGACACCTCTGCCGTCATATCCATTTTTCATCGTCCTGTCAGACTCAAAAGGTATGACTTCCCGTGTTCCATTCTGACTATCCTTTTTGTTGAAAGTTTAGGTGCCTGCTATACCCCGAGGAGTTTGATATCATTTGAGTCACAGTTCCTTGACATCTTCCAAAGTCATTTCATACTCCGGCAAGTATATTAAGACGCGAATATTATACTTAACTCCTGAAAATCTTGGCTTTCACCAGCCTTCGCTAACGAGGCATCATAACAGGTTTATGTTCTTCACCATGCCTTTAGGAAGCCCGCTCCATCTATTAAACCATGCCAAGTTGCCTTGGTTTAGGTGATTCAGGCTACGACTTCACCCCACTTTATACCTGTTTCATTGACAGATGTCCCAGGCATAGGGGAGTATTAGCTCTAGTGATACCTCCCGCAACCGCTGCGGTTCTAACGGTATTGACTCTACACTGCAAGGGAATTCCACCCTTGAATTTGTCAGAACAGTTCAGTCGTTTAGACTGGCTTGCTTTTCGTTCGGGTTGCTATGCCGAACTTATGCCGCAACGCGGCGAACTGCGTCGGTGAAGGAATGTGGCGAGTCCTTCTCCATGTTCAAACTCCAGAGAAGTGCTTCATGCTCTTTCTCACGAGCCCTTGTGTGAATCTGTTGTTAGATGTTGTAGGCTGTCCCGCGGAGCCAGACGAGGACAGGACGTCCGAGCCTCAATAATAACTCTAAGGTACTCTATAGATAACTATTCAAATAAAATTTTCTATGTAAAATAATTCGATACACCCATAATTTGGTTTACTACATCATTATAGCGAACTTTACAAGTGCCTGAACCTAAATCTTTAAGCAATACTTCATTTTCCATATTACCCCAAAATTCCGGTTCGCAATCATCACAAATTATGAACTTTTCATTATCTTCATCAACTATTAGCATCCTATTTATTCTTGCAAACATAACAAAATCAGCCTTCGGAGATTCATAAAAAAAAAGTAAATATTCTTTTCCTGATTTAAATGTTACACATGATGGCCAATTCAACCGCACTCCGAATTTTAGTTTTTTTGAATTTGGCCTTTAAAAACCTTTTTAATTTCAACATGAATCTTTTTCCCCCACCATCGTACCTTTTTAGCTTTAACCTCAGCAATAATGGTTCTGTCATCAATAAACTTTTTAAATGTGTAATATCCATTTTTATTATAATCATCTTTAAACTCTATGTAATCTGCTAACATAAGTTCTTCACTTATCTCACACTCTTCATCCAAAGGCTTATTTAAAAATTGAAGCAAATCTTCAATTTCTCCATTATATATTGATAAAAGTTCTTGCCTTTTTGTATTATCCTCAGGTAAAGCATTAATCTTATCTTTAAGTTCTTTTAAAAATAATTCATAATTCTCCAAATCACTACCCCCTGTGAAAATCTACACTTTTAAAATTTCTCCAAAGACCTTCTCACAACCCGCCGCAGGACGCGGCGGCTCGCAGCCTATATCGTCCGGCGTATACGGCGGCTCTGAACCGGACCCGCAAAGACATTCTTCTTCGGTGCGCTTGCGCCGGTGAAGAGCTGCGGTGCGGCATACTACATGGGATGACTTACAGAGCCCTGCTTCATGTCCTTTCTCTACCGCACCCTTGCGAATACGCTTTGATATGTGGAGTTCCCTGCCCCGCAACGCCAGACGAGGACAGGACGTCCGAGCCTCAAATAAAAGTAATTTCTTAGTTAAGCACAATTTTTCTAAAGAAATTCCCATTATCAATTACACAATTATACTTTAATTCTTATATCCAATAGCTGAAATTAACTTACCAGTCTTTCCATCAATAGCAACGACTTTTAGAGGGTTAATTATAAATCCTTGTCTTTTCACTATCCAAATTTCACTTTTTTTATCATATTCAACACTTGACCAAGTGAAGTATTCTTTTCCATATATATCATCCAAGTATGCCAAACCAATATTTTTTGCTGAATCTGCAGAAATAACCGCATTTTCAGGAGTGTAGTTATTTAAAACTTCTTTGTACTGGTTTATATCAATTTCCTTTGCTTTCATAGGATTTATTGTAAAAAATAATATGTATATAGCTACTACTGCAATTGACAATAATAATCCAGTAAGTACTCCAGTCAGAAATCTTCTATCTTTCATATTTAACCTCACTCAATTTTCTCCAGCGTTTAACCCTATTAAACCCGACGCAGGACGCGTCGGAACGCAGGGAATTCCATATATCGTTCAGCATGGCTGACGCCGTTTGAACCGGACCCATTAGAAAGACCCGTGAGTGGCAGCTTGTCTGCCCGGTGAAACGGTGTGGTGCGGCTTGCTACATGCTCCTTCTCCAGAGGCTTTACTTCATGCTATTCTAATCCGCACCTTTACAGCCATGCATTGATCTTCGATGTGTGGGGACCCGCGAAGCAAGAACAGCACGGATGCTGTGGCCTTAAACTTACATCTTAAATAATTTGCTCAGCTCTTTTTATATTTGTTCTATTCAATATAGTAAATATTAACTCAAATACAATAGCACTAATAACTCCAATATTCGAAATAAAATAACCTACTCCTCTTAATTCAAACAATCCATTTATATTTGTTATAATCATTCCACTTAGAGAAGGTAAATATGAAGATAAAGGATTTACGTAAGATAATCCGAGCCAATTAAGAAATATAAAAATAAATATGCAATTAACTATGAATACTTTATTCCAATTTGCTCTTACTAATAATAAGACAATAAAAGCAATTGCAAATATCCCACTAATAAACAATGGAAAAATATTTACCCTAGAAATATAATTCATTCTACTATCTAATAATACCATAAATACTGATAGACATAACGATGCAACCTTATACAACACTGTGTACTTTTTAAAAAAAACAAATAAAAAATTCACTAAAACAATCAGAAACAAATAATTGTATAGTTCCCTATTCATAAAATAAAATCCATTGTGGAAAGGCAAAAACGTACCAATCCCACAAACCGTCAGAGCAATTAATAGTGCAACTGTAAAAACCCTATTAATGTAATTCATTAAAATATCCTCCGTCAAAGTGTAAACCTAAAAAAATATTCTTCAAAGCCCTTCTATCTAATCGGCACATGGATGTGCCGTTTTCCCCACATTTCGAAGATCGTCTCCCATCTTGGACGTCCTCGAACGGTCTTCGTAGGGATGACTTCGTGAGCCGTGCAACCGCACCCGTGAGAGGATGTAGCGGAGCACTGCTTCATGAATTTTCTCCAAAGAATCACTGCTTGCTCCTGCTATCGGAGCTTTTACCAAGATGGATTGTTGGACGATGTGCCCCTTAAAAAATGAAGGCTCCGAAGTTATTCCCAAACAATCTTAAATTTTGCTAAGAATAATTTCACCTTTACTAAAAAGTATTGAAGTATCAAATTGCCTAATAACATTAAGACCTAAAACTCCTAATGAAAAACTAGCTTCCGGAAATGTATGTGCATATACCTGTACATCATCTAAAACATAATTTCCAATCTTAAACTTCTCCAATATGATAGGCTCAACATATTCAACACCACTTGCTGTAATTATCCTTGTCTTTTCTATACCTTCAAAATTATATCCCAATAAAAAAAGAATATCTTTTGAGATGACCGTATTTGAAGCACCTGTATCATAAGTAATTAACATATTTTCAAACTTAGCCATTCTGATATTCCATAAATATACATTTATCATCATCAAATTCGAAGTAAAATCAAATTTTATCTTGTTCATAAAAGCACATTAACTCCTTCTGGTATTTTCCCTGCATATCTTATAGACACCATAGAAGGACTATCTTTATATTTATTCATATTTCTAAATATTTCATCCCTGCTTTTACTATGCAGTACAACTTCACCTTCTACTAAATTGCCATCCTCATCAACACTACAATTGATTAAAAAAACCCATTCACCATTAAACTTTGTATTTATTTCATGTATACTTTCCACCATAATCATCACCTCAAATTCTTAGTACCTATAATTATATTATAAGTTATTTTATTGGTATTTATCAATAACTGTGGCAAAAACTCCAGAGCCTCTTTATATTCAGAGGCATTTCGTCCAACGTGTACATGTGCGACACCGTCTGAACCGGACCCCAGAGGATAACCCGTAAGTGCCGCTGTGCGGCCGGTGAAGCGGTGTGGTACGGTTCTTCTACGTGGAATGACCCACGAAGCAATTCTTCATGAATTTCTATCAGTACCTTTACGCACATGTGTTGATATGCGGAGTCCTTGTGCCCTATACTCTAGGATGACACGGATGTCATCCGCCTTATTCAAAACTTTCGATTATCACTAAATTTATCTTTTGCCACTATCGTTCAATTTACTTAGAGCGACCTAGTCCATGGATGGACGGGTGAAATTCTTCTCCCTGCTCAAGACTGCCACGGAAGGCAGTCGACTTAAAAGTTATCTTATCGCATTTCTTTTTGCTCGGGCACCGAAGTATATTTTTTCTCATTTCTTCCTCGGTCAAAACTTCTCTGCCCCTACCCAGGCCATGGATGGCCGTAGATTTTGACCTGCTTCAACGACACTTTTTATTCACCCTTTTTTCATAGGCTTACACGGATGTAAGCCGTCAGTATGCAAAAGACCTCAAAGCCTCTTTTATCTTGACCCAGGTCACGGATGACCGGAGACAAAACTATACTCTGTCACACTGTACCACTATTGTTAATTTTATGTTATTTATTCCAAAATAGCAATCTGTTTGATCCATTTGCAAGGATTTCGAATATCGTCTTGCCATTTGCGGCGTCGATGAATCGGACTTACAGAGCCCTACTTCGTAGGCGGAACTTGTTCCCGATGAATCGATGCTGGCAGGATGACCTCATGCTCCTTCTCCAGAGAATTTTCTACATGCTTTGCCCTTTACGCAAATGGACTTGTTCTCTGATGTGCGGTGGACCCGCGAAGCCAGAGCAGCACGGATGCTGCACTTAAATAATCTCTTTCCTCTACATTAGCCAATTTTTTTATTATTCCACTGAAAAAACTTTGCCATTTATTCCATATTCCTTCCAAGGAAATGATTTCTCCATGCTGCAAAGATAGTTTCCTATGTTTTCTAAAAAAACACCAAAGTTCTTATCCTCTTTTGATTTTTCTATAGTAAAAAGAGGAAGTTTAAAATCTCCGGTAATTTTACCTTGAATAACCTGTCCATCGTGTTGATATATCTGGCCAAATATCTTTATGGCATCTCTTTCATTCTCTGTTTTTGCTGCATCTATTAATGCAGGAGGAAAAGCTCCATTTATTATCCAATACTCCTCTTGAGGTACTTTTGTTGGGTCTTTTGCATAATAAATAATGAATTTATCCTCAAATACCATTGTCGGAACTTTTGAAACACAAGGAATTATGTCAGGTCTCAAAGTTGATAGTAATTTAGTTGCTACAGACCATCCATTCTTTACCCATTCGATATCCATATTACTATTTGGCATACTTTTATCTTCTGTTTTTTTCTTTTTAAAAATATCAAAAATGCTCATTTGCATATCCCTTCTTTGTAAATAAAATTTCTAAGCTGTTGTACAAATATCAAATCTTCAAAGCCCGGCTTTCTCAAATCGTGCCCATGGATGGGCACGCTATCCGCCGCATTTCCAGAGAACGTCTCGCCATTTGCGGCGTCGATGAATCGGACTTACAAAGCCCTTCTCCAGAGGCGGTGCTTGCACCCGATGAAGCGATGCGGGCAGGATGACCTCATGCTCCTACTCCAGAGATTCTTCTGCATGCTTTGCCCTTTACGCAAATGGACTTGTTAGCTGATGTACCCCTTTTTCTCCAAAAATCAGCTATTCAATCCCACCATGCGTATAGCTTATCTTCAGTTAGCAATTCATCAGCACTTTGACAAAACTTAACAAAATCTTCTTTAAGTTGTAAAGTTACTTTTTCTTTAGGAACGTATATTCCTTCAATTGAAACTCTATAATCTTTCCTTTTCGGGCTAACTGCATATCCAAAGGCAATAACTTGAGGATACTTACACATAAACTCAAAAATTTTTCTAACATTTGGTGCTTCATTCTGGTAATCCTCTGGATCAATAAATCTCTGAAGCAAAAGATTTTCAAGCGTTTTTACATCAAGAATCTTAAATCTTATAGCCCCTTTTTTTCCCTCTTTACTTTCCCAATCAATATTTATTCCTAATAATTTATCTCTTTGTTTATAATCCATATTACTACTAAACTCAGTATCAAGAATATTTTTTACTTCTATGCTTGGCACATATTTCTCGATTTGGTTTGATGATTTTTCTTGACTACTTTTTAGGAACTGTTTTATTTTCATAAATATATCCATAATTCACCTTCAAAATCACAAATATTTCTCTTCTCTTAAAATTCATCTCCAAAGAGCGACCCATAAGGGGTATGTCAGCTAACGTCTTGCCATTTGCGACGCCGTCCGAACCGGACCCGCAAGGAATACTCCTTGGCGGCTTTAGCCCGGTGAGGCGGTGTGGGCAGGATGACCTCATGCTCCTTCTCCAGAGAAATTTCTACATGCTTTGCCCTTTACGCAAATGGACTTGTTCTCTGATGTGCGGCGGGCCCGCGAAGCCAGAGCCCCACGGACGGGGCCCTTATAACATTCTTCCTTGATGTCCTTTATTAAATATCAAGTAGATTATGCAATTTACACCAATTCACTAAAAATAACATCATTTATATTACAGAATTTCAAAGGGATACACCTGAACTGGTCTTTGCTCACTATTCTTATAAACAATAGCATTATTCAACTTGATCCCTTTTTTCTTCCATTGGTTTATGCTTATTTTTAAAGGTTCTTCGAACCAATCAAAAACGTTTTTTTCAAAAATCATTTTCCATTCTAGCAAATAACTTTCAAGTTCTTCTTGTGTTTTATAAGTAAAGCCATCTTCCATATAAGAATTATCAGACATTATTCCACTTATTAAACTACCTTCGTAACCCTTTTCAAGTTCTTTGTATTTACTCATTAGCTTTTGAAACTCGTCTACTTCGCAATATTCATTATTCTTAAAACCATAAATATTTGTTATAAACTTTACATCATTTGTACTTTTTTCTAAAACTATCTTTATACCTTCATAAAATTCCGATTTATCAACTTGCGTATCATCAATAAAAAATTGAGTTTCTTTGTTACAATAATCCCTAATTATTTTCCCATTTAAATCAAGGTACTCTATTTGAATAGCTGCTACACCATTAAATTTCCGAAATATACCTTCACTTTTAATGTTTCTTGACATATAATCATTGTAAGCTTTTCCTCTTAAAAAAGGTTGCTGCCAATTTTTATATAAACATGCCCGTACAATTCCAGCAATAGGTGATTTATCGAATTCAATTTTTTCTTTATTATTATCAATTCTTATCCATTCAAGATTTGAAACTTTCTCAAATCCGTTCTTTTCAAGAGTCTCTCCTAGAATGCGTTTAATTGTATTACCGACCTTCTCAGCTTTTGGGGGCTTATTATCCATGTTTCACCTCAATAAGGTATATAATTTCTTTGTACTATATGATACAAAATTTATTAAAACCTTGTCTAAAAGCGTATCTTATTAACTTAACAATCTTACTCCAAAGTTCTGCTTAGCGGCCATGGATGGCCGTGGTAGCAACCTTCCGCCGCATTTCAGAGAACGTCTCCCGTCTCCGACGTCCTCGAACGGTCCCGTGAGGATGACCCACGTTAGCGTGCAACTGCACCCGTGAGAGGATGTGGCGGAGCCCTTCTACCTGAATTTACTCCAGAGAAATACTTCATGCACCTACTATCGTAGCCTTCACGGAGAAGGATTGTTCTCTGAAGTCCGTCACTTCTGAGCTTAAATTAGTAATATCCCAAACCAATCCAAAGTTCAGAATATATAGAGAATACAAAGTAAAATAACTTCTGATTATTTTTATTAGTAGGTATTATTTTGCGTTGCGCCAATCAGAAGGCACGTCCATAATATTCCAACGTTTTAATAACCAAACAGAATTTTCAAGTTGAAAAATAATGCTAAACTGATTATTAACATCCTCGCTCCAATAATCCAATGTCACTTCATTACCTTCAAAATATATGGCTGCTAAACTATGTGGGAAATCTGTATCATCACTTATAGTCTCATAATAATCTTGAGTTTCATTATCAAACCAAGGAATATTTTTAACTATTTCAATTATAAAATCCTTTAATTCATTGTATATATCCACTTGCTGTGGCTCCAGAACAATAGCAATATCGTGCTTTTCTGATACGAGGATTTCATTTTTGCATAACATTAAATCCTCTGCTAAAACAACAAAATCCTCATATTTATACCTGTTTTGTCTGAGCATTTCTTTCCCTCCTAAGGCTACATTATATAAATAATCTTAAGTTCACACTTTAAAACTGATGAATACTAAACTCATTTTAAACAATCACTTTAAGTTAGTACATAGTTCCATAAGGATTTCAGAGAGTCGGGTAGGTTAGAGACTTTACAGCCTCCTTCCCCCCTAAGAACCGTGCGTGAAAGTTTCCCCTCACACGGCTCAAGCACTTGTAAACTTACTCAACTCTATGAGTAAGCCAGCTCAATCGGGTTTTGTATATAACCATGTAGGCTATTATGACATTTTGAATGCACTATGTATTTCTTGTTTGCTTGCTCGTCCTTATGCATTCTCCACGTCCCTTTTTCAACTACTCTTTCGCCACATATTGGGCATAATCCTTTTTGTCTGTTCCACATTCTTCTTAAGGCATTTCTTCCGCTCATACTTTCAAAGAGTTTGTAACCTTCCCTTTCTTCAAAATATGATTTCCATTCTGTATCATAAGGGTTTGCTTCTTTTCTTATCTTTACATGCCTTAATATTTTAGTATCAGAAGCTCTTTTTAACTTTACCAATCCTTTGTCGGTCTTTGCTGCAAATACCCAGTTTCTTGTCTCTATACTATGGAAGTATCTATTCTTTATCCACTTCTTGCCCTTCTTTGGATGTCTCCTGCAACACCACTGCCATAATTTAAGGAATATCTGATTATCAACATGACCAAATGCCTTCTTTGATACTTTATGTCTGTGATGATTTGCCCATCCTTGTATTTTAGGGTTCAGTAGTCTTATTAAGTCCTCCTGTTTAACCATTTTGTGCTTTTCTATAGTCTCTCTTATACTTGTCAGAAAGGCTTTTATGTTTGGTTTGGAGGGTTTAATCAGAAGCTTTTCTCCGTATTTTCGTACATTCTTACCTAAAAAGTCAAATCCATCATTTATATGAGTTATTAAAGTCTTTTCTTTTGATAGTTCTAAACCACGTTCTTCAAAAAATTCCTTTAGAATAGGCATTACCTCTTCTTCAAGCAATTCTTTACTGTGTCCTGTTATTACAAAGTCATCAGCATATTTGACTATCCGTACTTTTGGATGGTATCTTTTCCAATTTACCTGCCTTACTTTGAACTTGGATAAAAGAATTTCTTCAATGCCGTTTAGAGCCAGATTACATAAACATGGCGAAATTATTCCGCCTTGCGGCGTTCCAGCTTCTGTATCATAGAATTCATCATCAAATATTATACCTGCTTTTAGCCATTTCTCCAGTATTCTTTTATCTATCGGTATATTATTGAGCATCCATTCATGTGAAATATTATCAAAACATCCTTTAATATCGCCCTCTAACACCCATTGGGCTGATTTATTTTGACTTAAGATAATAAATAATTCTTCAATTGCATCAGCAGTTGACCTTCCAATTCTGAATCCGTAGGCATTATTATCACATATTGTCTCTGCAACTGGATCTAATGCCAATAGATATAATGCCTGCATCGCCCTGTCTTTCATTACAGGTATACCTAAAGGTCTTTTCTTTTTACTGTTTTTCTTTGGTATATATACCCTTCTCAAAGGCTGTGCATTATATCCTCTTCTATTCAGAAGTTTAACTGCTTGCTCTTTGTCCTTATCACTTTCCCATAATATATTATCTACTCCCGGGGTATTCTTGCCTTTGTTTGATGTTACTCTTTTTATTGCTATTAGCTTTGCATAAAACGAATGTGTTATTAGCCATTGCAAGGATTTTACCTTGTTATATCTTCCTTCCTTTTGAGCCTTTACGATACGCTTTTGAAGTTTCTTTACAACTTCTGTACATTTGTCCCATAATATCTTAGACCAACATATTCGGTTGTCAGTAGGTGCACACGCTATTGCGTTCATTTGCTTTCCTTCTTCCAGAAATTCTTCAATTTATCTCGTAATCAAGCACCATGTCGAAGTCTGCACGCTTTCACGTCAGGATATTTATCCCTATCTACCTCATTACAAGATAGCCTTCGCTTCCTCGACACTCCCATACCCACATTCCCGTCGGTTCACCTTGCGGTTGCCTACCTGTCAATTGACAGGAGAAATTTGGGCTTACCACGTTTCACACAGATAACATATTTCAGATGGGTTAGGTTCTGCGATTCCGCCGGTAGCTGTACATCCGTGTAATCCCAAACACGTAAGGAGTTAACTTAGCTACTTACCTTTTGGTTAAAGCTTATCAGCACTTTTAGCTTTTTGACATTGACGACGTTTATATGCAGTTTATTTAATTTAACCATACCATCCACAACCTAGCTCCCTAACCGCTTTAGTGCTAGCAGAATTCCAGATTCCTCACGGATTCCAGTTCTTCTCTTTCGAGAAAGGGTTGCATTGTCACAACAGCTTAGAACCCAAGGTGTTACCACCTACGCACCGTTGTCAGATTACTGTTAACGGAATAACAGGTTTATACTACTTAATGTAGCTAAACATTTATCTGTGCGACCT
>NZ_JH556660.1:23032-31848 GCF_000179595.2 Acetivibrio cellulolyticus CD2
AAGTCCAGTTAATAACCAATAGAGTTCCCTAGTACCCACTTGAATTGTCTCTTTAGAGTTATCTGAAGGCCATTTAAACGTTCCCTTTTCAAGTCGTCGGAAGTATAGCCAAAATCCGTTATGATCCCAATGTAATATTTTTATCATTGTCCTGTTTTTATTGCAAAACACAAAAAGATTCGATGAAAATGGGTCGAGAGAAAAACATTGCTGAACTATTGCTGCCAAACCGTCGATAGAGCGTCTCATATCAGTACTTCCAATAGCAAGATATACTTTTTCTGTTCCACTTATGCTCAACATATTGCCTCCAAGGATTTAACTATAGTTTGCAAAAGTCTTTCGTCATATCCGTTCTCAATTTCAATTATAGCTTTACCTATTCTTATGTTGAGTTTTGATGTCATCATTGGTTCAAACTGAATTGGCATCCAGTTTGTTTTGTTAATTTCTTCCTTGTTTTGATTATCTCTTCTATATTTTCTATATTGGAAATTGAATGCTTTGATTTTCAACCCCTTTTCCCTACACCACTGAGCCTGGGTTTTTCCGCTTTTTTCGAATTCTCTAATTAACTTTTCCCATTCTTTATATAACATAAGACGCCTCCTGGTTTTTGGTGTATTATCTCATGCTAACAAATTGATTAACAGATGGGTTGTATTGTACGCTTACCATTTAAACATGGTCTTCTATATGCAGAAGTAGAGCTTGAAAACAAGGGAAAGAAAGTTTTAATAAGTGATGTAATTGTTGATACAGGTGCAGCACATTCTATATTTCTTGCAGATTACTTAAATGATTTAGATATAGATATTGAAGAAAATGAAGAACTTGTTGTAACTTATGGTTATGGGGGATATGCAAATAGTTCACTAAGGAAAAGAATAGAGAAGATTTCAATAGGAAATATTCAACTAAGAGATTTTAAGATAGATTTTGGAGAAATAGATCCTGATGAAAGGATAAATGGCCTGCTAGGCTTAGATTTTCTTAAAGGTGCAAAAGTTTTAATTGATCTTGATGAACTAAAAATAGTTATGAAATAATAAAACTTAAGTTAATCAAAAGCTTATATTTATTTATGTGTCAATTCAACAGTAGTGCAAAATAACGGCGTATAACAAGTCCATTTGCGTAAAGGGCAAAGCATGGAGAATGTTCGCTAGAGTAGGAGCATGATGTCATCCTGCCCACATCGATTCATCGGGCTAAAGCCGCTCACGGGTATTCCTTACAGGTCCGATTCATCGACGTCTCAAATGGCGGACGTGCGACACGAAGTCGTACAGATAAATGTTTAGCTACAAAGTAGTATAAACCTGTTATTCCGTTAACAGTAACCTGACAACGGTGCGTGGGTGGTAACACCCGGGTTCTAAGCTGTTGAGACAATGCAACCCTTTCTCGAAAGAGAAGAACAGGAAACCGCGAGGAATCCTGAATTCTGCTAGCACTAAAGCGGTTAGGGAGCTAGGTTGTGGATGGTATGGTTAAACTAATTAAACTGCATATAAACGTCGTCAATGCTAAAAAGCTAAAAGTGCTGATAAGCTTTAACCAAAAAAAGGTAAGTAGCCAAGTTAATTCCTTACGTGTTTGGGATTACACAGATGTTGAGCTACCGGCGGAATCGCAGAACCTAACCCATCTGAAATATGTTATCTGTGTGTAACGTGGTAAGCCCAAATTTCTCCTGTCAAATGACAGGTAGGCAGCCGTGAGGTGAGTCGATGGGAATGTGGGTATGGGAGTGTCGAGGAAGCGAAGGCTATCTTGTAATGAGGTAGATAGGGATAAATATCCTGACGTGAAAGCGTGCAGACTTCGACATGGTGCTTGATTACGAGATAAATTGAAGAATTTCTGGAAGAAGGAAAGCAAATGAACGCAATAGCGTGTGCACCTACTGACAACCGAATATGTTGGTCTGAGATATTATGGGACAAATGTACAGAAGCTGTTAAGAAACTTCAAAAGCGTATCGTAAAGGCTCAAAAGGAAGGAAGATATAACAAGGTCAAATCCTTGCAATGGCTTGTAACACATTCGTTTTATGCGAAGCTGATAGCAATAAAAAGAGTAACATCAAATAAAGGCAAGAATACGCCAGGAGTAGATAATATACTATGGGAAAGTGACAAGGACAAAGAACAGGCAGTTAAACTCCTGAATCGAAGAGGATATAAAGCCCAACCATTAAGAAGAGTATACATACCAAAGAAAAACAGTAAAAAGAAAAGGCCTTTAGGTATACCAGTTATGAAAGACAGAGCTATGCAGGCATTATATCTATTGGCATTAGATCCGGTTGCAGAGACAATATGTGATAATAATGCATATGGATTCAGGATTGGGAGATCAACTGCCGATGCAATTGAAGAATTATTTATTATCTTAAGTCAAAAGAAATCAGCTAAATGGATATTAGAGGGAGATATTAAAGGATGTTTTGATAATATCTCTCATGAATGGATGCTCAAGAATATACCGACAGATAAAAGGATACTAGAAAACTGGCTAAAATCCGGTATAATATTTGATAATGAATACTATGATACTGATGCTGGAACGCCACAAGGCGGAATAATTTCACCCTGTTTATGTAATCCGGCTCTGAACGGAATTGAAAGAATTCTTTTATCCAAGTTCAAAGTAAGGCAGGTAAATTGGAAAAGCTACCATCCAAAAGTTCGAATAGTGAAGTATGCTGATGACTTTGTAATAACAGGACATAGTAAAGAAATACTTGGAGAAGAGGTAATGCCTGTTCTAAAGGAATTTTTTGAAGAACGGGGTTTGGAACTATCCAAAGAAAAGACCTTAATAACTCATATAGATGATGGATTTGACTTTCTAGGTAAGAATGTACGAAAATATGGAGAAAAACTACTGATTAAACCATCCAAATCAAACATAAAAGCATTTCTGACAAGTATACGAGAGACTATAGAAAAGAATAAAATGGTTAAACAAGAAGACTTGATCAGGCAACTGAATCCGAAAATACAAGGATGGGCAAATTATCACAGGCATAAAGTATCAAAGGAAGCATATGGTTATGTTGATAATCAGATATTCCTCAAGATATGGCAATGGTGTTGCAGGAGACATCCGAAGAAGGGTAAGAAGTGGATTAAGAATAGATATTTCCATAGTATAGAGACAAGAAACTGGGTATTTGCAGCAAAAACCGACAAAGAATTTGTAAGGTTGAAAAAAGCTTCCGATACTATGATATTAAGGCATGTAAAGATAAGAAAAGAATCCAACCCATATGATTCAGAATGGAAATCATATTTTGAAGAAAGGGAAGGTTACAAACTCTTTGAAAGCATGAGCGGAAGAAAGGCATTAAGAAGAATGTGGAACAGACAAAGAGGATTGTGCCCAATATGTGGCGAAAAGGTAACTGAAAAAGGAATGTGGCGGATGCACAAAGACGAAACGACAAACAAGAAATACATTGTACATTCAAAATGTCACAACCAGTTACATGGTTATATACAAAATCCAATGGAGCTGGCTTTCTCATAGAGGTGAGGAAGGTTACAAGTGCTTGAGCCGTGTGAGGGGGAAACTTTCACGCACGGTTCTTAGGGGAGAAAGGCCAGTAATGGCCTGACTTACCCGACTCTGTGAAATATGCCCAAAGGGGTCGCGCGTCCTGCGCTCCGTTTAGCGGGTAGGGCTCTGGAGTTTTTTAAGGGCTTTTATTTAAAAATATAAAAACTATAGGCATTTGCAAAATGACTTAAAAAATCAGATGTAAAAAGTTAGAAGAGATGTAAAATGGACTTTGATAACTTAAGAGGGATATATGTTAGTGATTTGACTGAAAAACCAGAACCTTGTTGATGAAATTACAGCACAAATAAGCTTATGTATAAGACATAAGTTTCAAGAGTAAGTTAGTAAATCAAGCGATTAAAGGTTTTAAACTACGTATATACTTGTGCTCATGAATTTTATCTGCAAGTATTACAGTAATTAGTTGTGTGATACCTGCGAGATATAAATCTGCTTTAATAGTTAGGTTGTCTCTCGTTTTAAGATTACCACAGGCCATAGGCTCCTTAAGGTATTGAATGTTTTTTTCTACTACAGTCCTAATTTTGTAGTCAGAAATCCATTCGTCAGAGCCTCTAATCACACCTGGATACATGCGTTTATCCATAGCAGGAGATGTGAAGGTTACACGACCGCAAGGCTTGCCATTACAGGGGTTATCACAAGAAGTAACCCATTTACCTTTAATTAGTTTTGCCTGTGGGCACCGCCATTTGAATCTTTCGATTCTTCCTTCTTCTCGGCTCCAGCCATTTGGTTTCATTGGTACAGAAGAATCTTTAGAGCAAAGTGGCCAACCATCATCATTGTATTTAATAGGCGGAAGATTAGGGTTTGAATTTCTGGAATTCAAAGGTATTAGAGCCCTTTGAAACTTGAGTTCATCTAAGAGCAATGTGTAGGTATCGCACGTATCAAAAATAGAATCACCAAGGAAAGTGCTTGGTTTAAAAATCCGGGTGAAGAGTAAAGAAGTCTGCAAAATACTGGTTTTAAGGGATTTGGAATTCCCTAAAAAAATTTTATTTTTTGTTTGGGGAATTTCGGTTTTTTTTTAAATTTGCCTTTCCAGGAGTTTTTTTTTTGAATTCCCTATCCAAAAAAGAAAATTTGTCTGGAATGGCCGAGCCCGTTGGTAATAATGCCAACTTTTTAGACTTAGCAGAAGAAGCCGTTAATGAAGAGTGCTTGATTTTCTTTGTTTGCAGAGGCTGAAGAAGGCATAAGGCTATAAAGCCTTTTTATATACATCGACATCAGGCCTTGTCCTTGTAGAAAGCCTTGAGTTTTTTTATTGATAGAATTTATGAACTTTGGGTTATTCTCAGTTACAAAGGTTTCAATACCTGAAGTATCATAAGCGATAGTGGATGCAAGAGTAGTGTTAATTTCCTGGCAAATAGGTTCTGTAATATCTACAAGGTGGTTAAAGAAGTTTTCCAGGTAAATAACGAAATCTTGTTTGAACCGTGTAAACTGAGAGTTATGAGGGACGTCTGGAAGGCCACAGAATTCACGGGCTTCATGGCATAAATTAAGAAAAATAATGAGTAGCGAAACTGTAGGAATGCCAAGAATTTTCTGCAGAACTAATGCTGAAAGCATTGAAGAGAGTGAATATTTACGGTCTCTCCCTAGAGTTTTGTGGTAAGACCAATAAAAATCCTGTGGTATAAGCGAAGATAAATCAAGATGTTGTGAGAGTAGCTTAAGAAATTTTGGCTTATTATTTTGAAAAACATCTTTACATTCTTCGAATGTGTCAGCAAAAGAAATTTGTTTATAAAGTTTTACCATTTGTTTTCCCCTTCTCTTGTTTAAAATTGGATTAGATACCTATATTTTACTAGAAGCAGAGGGGGAAAACAATAAAAATATCAATTTGAAATGCAGTAAATTCAAGCGTTATAGCATTTCGCAAATAACTATTAATGATATATAAGCTGGGGGAATGCATAGTGACAAGTATAAGAACAATGATGTTAGGAATTTCTATTATGTTAGCAGCTGGAATAGTTGCAATAGACCCTGAGGTAACATTTGGAGGATTAGAATATGTATTTGTTTTTTTGGGATTAGTAACAAGTTTTTTGGGATTTTCAAAAAAAGATGAATGATAGTTCTGGTCTCTAAAGTTTATGCAGAAGAACATTAGCACCAATATGGTATTCTACTTGAGAAGAAGTAAATTACTTGATTTGAGTTTTTTGTTAAGGAATTCCCATCCGTGGGAATTTCTGAATCACGGGTCAGGATACATCGGAGATCAATGCATCTCAGTGAAGGCTACGAAAGCAGGAGCAAGAAGTATTTCTCTGGAGTAAATTCATGTAGCAGGGCTCCGCCTCATCCTCTCATGGGCGCAGTTGCGCGCTGACGCGGGACATCCTTACGGGACCATTCGAGGACGACTGAGATGCCGACGTTCTCTGCAATCATGGCATGCTGCAAAAGCAGCAGTTTGTCCTAAGGTATTATTTTAAGTCCAAAATGGGGGGCTATGAATGAGTAATATTAAAGATATCATAAAAAATTTAATATCAGCTGACAATATGTTGAATATGTCTTCTAGCGAGATTATTAATGAAATAGCTTCAAATCAATATAATGGGAAGAATGGGCATCTTAAAGACCCTATTGTTTTTACAAAGCTTCCGATTGTTCTACAAGATATTCTATTGTTAGCAGATTTTGATACTGAATTAAATATGAATGGAATTTTGGGATTTTTAGAGAATTCAACTGGTTTATATTTAAATGAGACTATAGAAGCATTAGGAAGAATAGATGCTATTGAAGATAGAAAAATTATGGATGATATAAGATCAATTATGATGGCTTATGGGTGCAGTCCAATCAATTTAAGAGAAAACGTTAATAAAGGTTATGAATACGAGATTACAAATTTTATTTCTACTCACGGTGAAGAATATGAAGAAATGGCAGATAAAATAGAGAAAGAGTCCAAAAGATTATACTATAGGTGTCCAAATAGAAATATTTTTGATAATCTAGAGGTATATGTTGATCAACATAAGGAAGAGCTATTGAGTAGTATTTTGGGTTGATGATTAATAAAATAAAAGGTTACTTTTCTAACGAAAAGTTTTGATTTAATGCCATGACAGCAGAGAACAACACATTTGCATAAAGGGCAAAGCATGTAGCGTGGCGTTGGAGCATGGCACGGGGTCATCCTGCCCAAATCCATTCGTTGGGGGCGTAGCCCCGTCAAGTAGAAGGGCTTCGAGGGTCCAACTCATGGACTTTGCAAATGTAAAACGATATATGCCATACAGCAAAAAAGACCGCCATCCATGGCGGAAATTTTAGGGAAAGTCTTTGTAGATTTTTTGAAAGGTTGGACGCATTATGGATTTGAATTGTATATGGCATTTTATGAGGGCGTATAAATCATTGTTTGTAACAATAAGATCAAATACTAAAGGCCTTTATTATATTGATTTACTAAAGACTTTTGAAAAATATATAGATTTAGATTTAAGTGCAAAGAAGATAGCTAAGCTTAAAAATGATTTTGATCAAATTGAAAATATTGATATAATAGAGAAAAATTATTTGAAAAATGATTTGGATGTTTACAAATGTAATGAAGGTTTTAATGATGTTGAAAAGCTAAAGAATTATATTTATGCGTTACCAGTTGTGACAAATGAAATGATTAAGTTATTAGAGAGAAAAGAGTATGAAAGAGTGCATGATTTTGCGGATGCAGTTCATAATTTTCCAGAGTTTCTTGTGACGGATTTTTGGAGTGCTGGCGAATATTATAAAATCTATATTAAACCGTACAATGAGAAATGGAAAGATACTTTTTTATGTGAATTGGAAAGTAGAAACAAGATAAAAGCATTCTTATCTAAATTTATACATAGTAGTTAGCCCGCCATCCTTGGCTGGGAAGGGCTTCGCGGGGCTGTACGGCACATATCAACACATGCCCGTAAAAGTGCGGATAGAAGGGCATGAAGAATTGCTTTGCGGGTCATTCCATGCAGAAGGTCCGCACTACACCACTTCACCGACGCAAGCGTGCCAAAGAAGAAGGGCTTTGCGGGTCCGGTTCAGTGGCGTCGGGCATGTACACGTGTGCGACACGAGGTCGCACAGATAAATGTTTAGCTACATTAAGTAGTATAAACCTGTTATTCCGTTAACAGTAATCTGACAACGGTGCGTAGGTGGTAACACCTTGGGTTCTAAGCTGTTGTGACAATGCAACCCTTTCTCGAAAGAGAAGAACTGGAATCCGTGAGGAATCTGGAATTCTGCTAGCACTAAAGCGGTTAGGGAGCTAGGTTGTGGATGGTATGGTTAAATTAAATAAACTGCATATAAACGTCGTCAATGTCAAAAAGCTAAAAGTGCTGATAAGCTTTAACCAAAAGGTAAGTAGCTAAGTTAACTCCTTACGTGTTTGGGATTACACGGATGTACAGCTACCGGCGGAATCGCAGAACCTAACCCATCTGAAATATGTTATCTGTGTGAAACGTGGTAAGCCCAAATTTCTCCTGTCAATTGACAGGTAGGCAACCGCAAGGTGAACCGACGGGAATGTGGGTATGGGAGTGTCGAGGAAGCGAAGGCTATCTTGTAATGAGGTAGATAGGGATAAATATCCTGACGTGAAAGCGTGCAGACTTCGACATGGTGCTTGATTACGAGATAAATTGAAGAATTTCTGGAAGAAGGAAAGCAAATGAACGCAATAGCGTGTGCACCTACTGACAACCGAATATGTTGGTCTAAGATATTATGGGACAAATGTACAGAAGTTGTAAAGAAACTTCAAAAGCGTATCGTAAAGGCTCAAAAGGAAGGAAGATATAACAAGGTAAAATCCTTGCAATGGCTAATAACACATTCGTTTTATGCAAAGCTAATAGCAATAAAAAGAGTAACATCAAACAAAGGCAAGAATACCCCGGGAGTAGATAATATATTATGGGAAAGTGATAAGGACAAAGAGCAAGCAGTTAAACTTCTGAATAGAAGAGGATATAATGCACAGCCTTTGAGAAGGGTATATATACCAAAGAAAAACAGTAAAAAGAAAAGACCTTTAGGTATACCTGTAATGAAAGACAGGGCGATGCAGGCATTATATCTATTGGCATTAGATCCAGTTGCAGAGACAATATGTGATAATAATGCCTACGGATTCAGAATTGGAAGGTCAACTGCTGATGCAATTGAAGAATTATTTATTATCTTAAGTCAAA